>JANYHQ010000194.1 GCA_025358985.1 Acidimicrobiales bacterium | reverse complement strand
AGGCGCAAGCGCTGCTCTGCCACCTTGGGGCTCAACGGACCATCGTCCAAGCGGGCCTGCAGCAGCATCTCCAGTGCCTCGCCAATTTCCCGCCCTGCAGGAATCCCCAAGAGATCCATCACCTGCCTACCGTCCAGGTCTGGTCGAATGGCATCGAGCTCCTCTTTCTCGCGCAGCTCCGCGATGCGCAGTTCGAGGTCGTCCATCCTTTTGGCCAGGATCGCTGCCTTGCGGGCGTTGCGGGTGGTGCAGTCGCAACGGGTGAGTTCATTGAGTTCATTGAGGAGGTGACCCGCGTCGCGCACGTAACGACGCACTGCGGCGTCGGTCCAGCCTGACGCGTAGGTATGAAATCGCAAGTGCAGGGCCACCAACTCAGACACGTCGTCGATATCCTCGGTGGAATACTTCAGCTGCTTCATCCGGTCTCGTGTCATACGCGCGCCTACTACATCGTGGTGATAGAAGGTGACGCCGCCATCGCTGATACGGCGGGTTCGGGGCTTGGCGATGTCGTGCAGCAGTGCCGCCAAGCGCAGCACCTTGTGAGGACTGGTTTTTTCCACCACGGCAATGGTGTGGGCCAGCACGTCCTTATGCCGATGAATTGGGTCTTGCTCCAGCGCCATGGCTGGCAGCTCGGGAAGAAATTCAGCAGCCAAACCATTTTCCACCAAGAACCACAGTCCAGCCGACGGTGAGTCGACCACCAACAACTTGTCCAGTTCGGCACGGATACGTTCGGCCGAGACGATGGACAGTCGTCCACTCATAGACCGCACTGCGGCCACCAACGCCTCATCGGGCTGCATATCGAAGCCTGAAATGAAACGGGCTGCCCGGAGCATTCGCAATGGGTCGTCACCGAAACTCACTACCGGGTCCAGAGGGGTGCGCAACCGTTTGGCGGCCAGGTCACCAACCCCGTCGAACGGGTCGATGAGGGTCATGTCCGGAAGGGACAGGGCCATGGCGTTGATGGTGAAATCACGTCGGGACAGATCCATCACCACGTCGGTGGCAAACTCCACATCCGGTTTGCGCGAATCCTCGGTGTACGCCTCGGCGCGGTGTGTGGTGATCTCCACCAGTCGCTCACCGAACTTGACCCCGATGGTGCCGAAGCGTTGACCCTGAGTCCACACCGCAGCAGGACGCAGCGGCTTCACGATCGCCAGCGTCTCCTCCGGGGTGGCATCGGTGGTGAGATCGATATCGATGTCGGCGTGGGCCCGACCCAGCAACGTGTCGCGCACCACGCCACCCACCAGGTACAGCCGGCGACCTGCCGCCTGGAACGCCGCACTGAGCAGTTCTGTTTCGTCGAGCAAGGGTTGAAAGCGGGCGGGCACCATGGCGGTGATGAGACTACGGCGAGAGTGCGACCGCAGGAAGCAACGACGCCGGGCGAGCATCGAAGCACAGCGGAGACGCACAGCCCCCAACCGGCACGGCGAGAGTGCGACCGCAGGAAGCAACCATCTCTGGACCGTTCGGTGGCTGCGGCCACGTCTATCCTCGGTCCCCATGCCACGGTCCGAACCGCACCTACCGGTCAGTACCGGCAACGGTACGGACGCCGACCGACACGACTCCTGTACCCGCCCACCCATGCCTCGCCTGCCTCGGGCCCGCCCATCCGTGGACACGGTGCAACTCGTTCGTTGGCGTGGTGAGCGGGCCCGTCTGGAACGTCACGCCACGGATCCCAACGGCCACAGCTCCACCACCATCCACCCGGCCGACGGCAGGGCCTTGTCCGCTGGATTCGTCCGCCATTGTGTGGAGCTGCTCGAGGGCGTCGGGGGCATGGTGATGTCACCGGCACTGGGAATTGGTGAAGTGCGCGGATTCGAAGCCGCCGGATTCGCCACCAGGGCCGACCTCCATCTCCTGGTTCATGATCTGCACCCAATCCCGTTGCGTCCACCGTTGCGCACGGAGCGGAGCCGACGCGGGTCCGTTCGCGAGTGGCGGGACATCCTCGGTGTTGATGCTTCTGCCTTTCCGGTGTTGTGGCATCTCGATGAACGCGGGCTGCACAATGCCCTTGGGGCTACGCCGTCGTCTCGGTTGCGTGTGGTTGTGGGCAACGACGAGGAGCTTGTGGGCTACGCCATCACCGGACGGGCGGGCCGCCGCGGGTACCTTCAACGCCTGGCGGTGACCCCATCGGCTCAAGGAGCAGGTATCGGACGACACTTGGTGTGTGACGCACTGTCGTGGTGTCGACGATGGCGGGTACAGCGAGTTGCAGTCAACACCCAACACGGAAACGCTCGAGCCTTGGCGCTCTACCAGAACATGGGGTTCGTAGAAACGGCCACCGGGCTTCGGGTGGTAGCGCGCATGCTGGCGAACCCCAGCCGGGAAACGCACAAGGACGAAAGCACGTCCGGACCCTCGTGCCATTGAAATGGCGTTCGGTCCGACTGATGTCCACCCTCGGTGCAGTGGCCGGCGTGATGCTCGTCCTCGGATGCATATCGGCCGGGGGTGCCACGTGGAACGGGTCCGTGGCCAGCCGAACCGGCTCCCAGCTCGCCACGCCCGACGTACGAATACGACTGCTGTCCCAGACACCCACCGTCGGTTCCACCAACCGATTCTTCATGCGCGCGCTCATCGACGGCAGCCAAGACTTGGCCGATCGGGGCGACATCGAGGTGGCCACCACCTTGTACCAACGTCTACGCACCCGAGCCGGGTTCACCTCCTCATTACGGCGAGAACGGCTCGGGTCACCATTGAAGGTGGTGGTGACCTCACTCGGAGATGCCTCCCCCGATGCCTCGGTCACCACCGAAACCACCTTCGACATCGGCGCTTGTGCCACCTGCATCACCCTTGCCAGTGACGGTGTGTACCCCGTGGTGGTCGAGGTACGCCGACGGGGCGGAGCCGAGGTGCTCGCCGACATGGTCACGTATCTCATCCGGGCCTCGGCGCTCCAGGTTGATCACCCTTTGGCGGTGGCGCTGGCAGTTCCGCTCCATCTCGCTCCGGCCACCAAACCGGACGGCAGCACAACCGACACCGATATCAGCGGGTTCGTGTCGGTGGCAGAGAGCCTGGGGAGTCACCCGGACGTGGCCCTGACCCTCATTCCAACGCCGGAGAGCATCGATGCTCTCTCAAGATCAGATGCCGGCGATGGTGGCGCACTCGATACGTTGCGAACAGCGCTGAGTGGTCGCGAAGTGGTGGCCGGACCATATGTGGATTTGCTTCCCCAGGCTCTGTCCGACACGCGCTTGGCCGCTGAAGTGGTGGCTCAACTCGACGAGGGCAACGCCACCCTCAGCCGCCACCTCGGCGTTGAACTCAGTACCGGAATCCTGGCGCGCCTCGGCGCTGACCCCCTGCCTGATTCCTCAACGCTGGCGCGTCTCAGGATCAACCGTCTCATCATCAACAGCTCCCAGATCACGGTGTCCGGTGTTTCTCAGACGCCTTTTACGTTCGACCGCCAAGTCATTTTCGACCCGGGCGCCGGTGACAATTCCGATGCCAACGCCCTCCCTGCAGTCGTTGCCGACCCAGCATTGGCAGCGCACCTCGACAACGCCGCTGACCAACTGTTGGGGACCAATCATCTGTTGGCCGACCTGTCCATCATCGCCCAGCAGGGCGGTGCGGATCGGGGCGTGGTGGTGGCTCTTCCCGCTGCGGGGCTAGCGCGAACCTCATTGGACCTATTGCTGTCCACGCTGGCCGCGCAGCCCCAACTGCATGCCGTCACCGTTTCATCATTGTTCAGCCTTCCGGGTGCCCTTGATGATGACGGTCAGCGCCTCAGTGTCCAGGCCCGGACCACCGCGCAGGTCAAGGCTCTCACTTCCGAAGAGGTGGCTCGCATCGATCGACTGCGTTCCCAAATCGACGGTGTGGCCAGCATGTACGACGACCCGCCAGCGCAGCTCTCCCAGTCTCGCCGAGTGCTCAGTGTCTCCTTAGCTCGCAACCTTCCCCCCAGTACCCCCAGAACTGCGTACCTCAACCAACTCGACGACTCCTTGCCAGCCATGTTGTCGCAGGTGCACTTGGGAGCAGTGGGATCGTTCCGACTCACTGCTCTGCGCGGCAAGATCCCCCTCACCGTGATCAACGACACCGGACGGCCGGTGAAGGTACGGGTTCGTGTCAGTTCCGATCGTCTCCGCTTTCCTCAACTCACCGGTCCCCTGGAACTCACGATCAAGGCCCGCACCGACACCGAACGCATCGACGTGGCCAGCCGCTCGTCAGGCACGTTCTCGCTGATCGTAGGACTCACCACTCCCAGCGGACTGCTGCTGGCTTCGGACCGTTACACCGTTCGGTCCACCGGGGTGTCCGGAGTTGGCGTGGGGCTGTCGATCGGCGCTTTGGGCATACTCGCCACGTGGTGGGCCCGCACAACGGTACGACGACGACGCCACAGCGCCAAGGCGAACCGTTCGCCTCATGACAACCGTGACCTCTGACCCGCAGCGCCACTCAACGCTGCCGTCGCAGCGTTCCAGTGTGGGGCGTTCCACCCGGGTGATGATGGCCGCCACGTTGGCGTCGCGAGTCACCGGAGTAGCCCGCAACATCGCCTTTGCGGGGCTCACCGTAGGTGTCGTCACTGACGCGTATACGGTGGCCAACAACGCTCCCAACCTGGTGTACGAACTGGTCGTTGGCGGGGTTCTGTCCTCCACTCTGGTGCCCCTGTTTGTGGACCTGCTATCGAAACGCGACGCCGGAGATCCGGAGGCGGCAGACGGTATATCCACCATTGTCACCCTGGCACTGGTGGCCGTGTTGATGCTGTCGTTGATCTTGTTCATTACGGCCCCGCTCCTCATCCACGGCTTGCTCATGCACGGGCAAATCGCTGTGAAGCAGCGCGTTGGCACCACGTTGCTGCGTATGTTTGCCCCTCAAGTTGCGGTGTATGGGTGCATCACAATCGGGACGGCTCTGCTCAACGCCCGACGCCGTTTCGGTGCTCCCACCGCCGCTCCGGTGTTGAACAACCTCGTTGTCACTGCAGTGTTCCTATGGGCCCGACAGATCATCAACGCATTGGCCAAGGCAGCACAATTGAGCACGGAAGCCCCGCTCTCCGATACGGCCCGATTGGCGCTCATCGATGCATCGTCAAAGGCCAAACTGGTGTTGGGGTTGGGTACCACCGCCGGTGTTCTGGTGATGGGTTTGGCACTGCTCCCGGGGTTGCGAAGTGCCGGCCTCGGTCTGCGCTTCCATTGGGACGTCCATCACCCGGCGGTGCGCCGCCTCGGTGCGCTGTCGGGCTGGACGGTTGGCTATGTCGTGGCCAATCAAGTGGCGTTGCTGTTCGTCC
>JANYHQ010000174.1 GCA_025358985.1 Acidimicrobiales bacterium | reverse complement strand
GAGATCGTCCTCGTCGATGAGTTTGCCCATGCCAACATTGCTGGCTCCCGCCACGAGAAGCGCTGGCAGGACATCGAGGAACTGCTCGAGGCCGGCATCGACGTGGTCACCACCGTCAACATCCAGCACCTCGAGTCGCTCAATGACGTGGTAGAGCGCATCACTGGGATCGTGCAGCGCGAAACGGTTCCGGACGCAGTGGTGCGCCGCGCTGATCAAATCGAACTGGTCGACATGTCACCCGAGGCGTTGCGGCGGCGCATGGCCCACGGCAACATCTATCCGGCGGAACGTATCGACGCGGCGTTGGGAAACTATTTTCGTACCGGAAACTTGGGAGCGCTACGCGAGTTGGCCCTGTTGTGGGTGGCCGATCGCGTCGAAGATTCGCTGCATGACTACCTGATGAGCCACGGCATCGCCGACGCTTGGGAAACGCGTGAGCGCATCGTGGTGGCCATCACCGGGGCTCCCGGCGGCGACACCGTCATCAGGCGGGCGGCGCGGTTGGCGGGTCGGGCACGCGCCGATTTACTGGGAGTCCGGGTGGTGCCCGCCGACGGGCTGGCGGTGAGTACAGGCGTGGACCTAGACGCCCAACGCCAACTGCTCAGCGAAGTGGGGGGCGCTTATCACGAGGTAGTGGGTAACGAGGTGGCCGCTGCGTTGGTCGACTTCGCCCATACCGAGAAGGCCACCCAGTTGGTGGTGGGAGCCAGCCGCCGTTCCCGCTGGGTACATCTCTTCCAGGGTTCGGTGGTGACGCAGATTCTGCGCCAAGCGGGACTGCTCGATGTCCACGTCATCTCTAGCACCGAGTTGGCCGCCCCCCGGGTGGGGCTCAAGCTGTCCCAGTCGAAGATCAGTTCGCAGCGACGGGTCGGCGCCGCAATGATTGGTGTGGTGTCGATGCCGGTCCTCACGGCAATTGGTCTGCGCGCTGGTGATCGCGTGTCATTGTCCACCGTGCTGTTGCTGGCTCTGGCGTTGGTGGTAGCTATCGCCGCGTTGGGTGGAACTGCCGTTGGCGTGGTGGCAGCCGTAGTTGCGTTTCTCGTCACCAATTGGTACTTCGTGGATCCGGTACGCACGTTCACCGTGTCGGAACCGCAAAATTTGGTTTCGCTAGTGGTGTTCGTAGCGGTGTCGGCCACGGTGAGTGTGTTGGTGGACCGGAGCGCCCGACGGTCCAGCGAGGCACTGCGGGCACGAGCCGAGGCAGAAGCGTTGGCCCGAACCACCGCCACGCTGGTGGGGGAGGTAGATCCGCTGGCCGGTGTGTTGGCCCAGATCCGGGCGGTGTTCGATTTCACCGCAGCTTCGGTGTTGAGCCGCCACGATGGGGGTTGGCTGGTAGAGGCGGCGGCAGGTCAACCAGTGCCCACCGAACCGGGTGCCGGCATGGCCTTTGCGTTGCATCCTGACGAATCCACCATGTTGGTGGTGGTGGGAGAACGAATGGCCGGTGACGACCGACGGGTACTGCGAATCTTCGCCGATCAACTGGCGGTGGCACTGTCGGCGCGCCGTATGCAACGCGAAGCGGCGGAGGCCGAGACCGTGGTGGAACGCGATGCACTGAGAACCGCAATGCTGCAAGCCGTGTCGCATGACCTTCGTACCCCTCTGGCATCCATCAAAACGTCGGTCACCACGTTGTTGCAGCCTGGGGTGCAGTGGAGTGCGCCGGACCGTACGGAATTGCTGAGCACCATCGACGGCGAAACTGATCGGCTCAATCGTCTGGTGGGCAACCTGCTCGACATGAGTCGGTTGCAGGCCGGAGTGTTGGCCGTCCAAGCCGCCGATGTGGCTCTGGAGGACGTGGTGGGCTCAGCGTTGGCCAGCCTCAGTCATCCTCCTACGCAGTTGAATGTCGATGTACACGAGAGCGTACCGATGGTGCACGTGGATTCCATGTTGTTGGAACGAGCAGTGGCCAATGTGGTGTCGAACGCTGCGCAATGGTCCCCCGGTGAGCAAGTCGACATCTCCGCCGGTGTGGTGGGACAGCGTGTCCACCTCCGGGTAGTGGATCACGGCCCCGGCATTCCTGAAGCCATGCGGGCCCGTGTGCTGCAACCATTTCAACGTCTCGGCGATCGACCGAACGGCACCGGTGTGGGGTTGGGGTTGGCGGTGGCCAATGGTTTTGTGGTGGCCATGGCTGGCGAATTGCGCCTCGATGACACCCCGGGCGGTGGGCTCACGGTCACCATTGACCTGCCGATGTCAGAGTGTGGGGTCCAATGACTCGTGTACTGATCGTCGACGATGAGCCACAGATCCGCCGTGCCCTGTCGCTGAGCCTCACGGCCAATGGTTACGAGGTGGAAGCGGTGGAAACAGGGGAACAGGCAGTGGCTTTGGCGGGCGCCAACAGTCCCGATCTGATTCTGTTGGATCTGGGGCTTCCGAAGATGGACGGCATTTCGGTGGTGCACGCCATCCGGGGCTGGAGCGATGTACCCATCATCATCTTGTCGGTGCGCGAGGACGAGCGGGGCAAAGTGGAGGCTCTCGATGCAGGGGCTGATGACTACATCACCAAACCGTTCGGCGTCAGCGAGTTGCTGGCTCGTATGCGCGCTGCGCTTCGGCGCCGCCAGACGGCGGGTGAACAGGCATTGGAGTCGGCCGTAGTAACCACCCCGCATTTCAGTTTGGACCTGGCCGATCGACGGGCCACAGTCGCAAGTGGGGGTGAGGTACATCTCACCCCCACGGAATGGGAACTGGTGGACGTACTGGTGCGTAACCCAGGACGGTTGGTGACCCAGCGCATGTTGCTCACCAAAGTATGGGGGCCGCAGTTCGAGAAAGAGACTGCGTATCTACGTGTGCATATTGCCCATGTGCGTCGCAAACTAGAGCCGCAACCATCAGTTCCGCGCTATTTCGTGACAGAAGCGGGCATGGGGCTGCGTTTTCAACCAGATCCCAATCCGACCAATCCGCCTGGTTCAGTAACTGCCTCACCGTGAAAGGGTTCTCTGCATGAGCGAAATGAGCGACTACAACAAAGGTGTCATCGCCGAGTTCCGGGCCAATGGGGGCAAGGTAGGAGGGCCGTTCGACGGATTTCCCCTCGTACTGGTCACCACCACCGGGGCCAAGACCGGACAAGCCCGTATTGCCCCATTGGTGTGTCTGCCTGACGGTGATCGTGTGGTGATCTTCGCCTCCAAGGCGGGCGCTCCCACCAACCCGGACTGGTATCACAACCTGATGGTCCATCCCGAGGTCACCGTGGAGATCGGTAGCGACAAGTATCAGGCCACGGCCCTGGAAGTCACGGGCACCGAGCGCGACGAGTTGTACGCCAGACAGGCCAAGAAGTTTCCCAACTTCGCCGACTATGCCGCCAACACCACCAGGGTGATCCCGGTGGTGGTGCTGAACCGCATCCCCGCTTAGCGGCCCATCA
>JANYHQ010000306.1 GCA_025358985.1 Acidimicrobiales bacterium | reverse complement strand
CTCGGCCAAACTGATGCCATGAAGGCGTCTGGGTCCCGATCGCTACTTGTTCCGTTGCTGTTGGTAGGTGTCGCCGCCTATGCCTTGGTGCCCGAGGTGGCTACGGCCACCCTGCAGTCTGAGGCTCCGTCGAGCACCGTGGTAGCGGCGCCGGTGTACCCGGTCACCGTGCGGACGGAGTCCTATGTGGACACCACTCGAGCAACGGCGGCCAATGGGGCAACACCTGCGCAACTGTCTCGTGTCCTGCCAACCACCATCTACCAACCGCAGGGTGCCGCTGGGCAACGCTTTGCGCTGTTCGTGTTCTCTCATGGGCTCACCGGCGAACCGCAGTCCTACGATGCGCTGCTACGCAGCCTGGCCTCACGGGGATTCGTGGTGGCGGCCCCCCGATTCCCTCTCACCAACAAACGGACGGTGGGGCGAGCCAATCCCCTCGACGAAATCAATCAGCCGGGTGACGTGCGATTTGTGATCGATCAATTGCTGAAGAAGGGATCGGACACCGTGGCGATGATCGACGCTTCGAAGATTGCCATTGGCGGGCACTCGTTGGGCGCAATCACCTCCATCGACATGATGACCAATACGTGTTGTTACGACGCTCGCGTGAAAGCAGTTGTTGCGGTGGCGGGCACCACCAATTTCTTCCGCCCTGGTAAGCAATTCGGCGCTCCGGCCACGCCCATCTTGTTCATCCATGGCGACAAGGACCCCACCGTTCCGTACGGGCTGGGGTACTCGGCGTATCAGGCCGCCAAACCATCAAAGTTTTTTCTGACGGTGATCGGTGGCGGCCACTCCTTTGATCTCAAGGGAGTACCCAACTCACAAGCCCGTGTGGCCACCGCCATCGGCGATGCCATGGTGGCCTTTTTGCAGGCGCAACTCGATGGACCCTCCGCCCCGAGTGGGCGCGACGCGGCCACGGCGACCGCACTCACCGCTGTGGCTGCGGCCAACCCGGCGCTGTTTCGCTACGAGGCCGTGCTGCGCTGACGCACCTGTTGGCCTCCCCGCAGTTCTACGAACACGACGTTGCCAGCAGAGCCGGATCCGAGACGCACTTGCGGTAGTCACTGCAGGTTCATCTCGAACCAGGTGTCTCGGCAGAACTCGCCGTCGACTTCGTGAGTGATATCGAAGCCACACCGCTCGTAGAACGCCACAACATCCGTCCAGTGAGATGCCGTCTCAAGGACTATGCGAGTGCAGCCCCAGTCCCTAGATTGTGAAACGAGTTCTGTCACGAGTTGCTTCCCAACTCCACTCCGACGGAGATCATCGGCAACGGACATCCTCACGATTTCAGCTGAGCCTGATCCGATTGGTATGACAGTGCCGGTCCCGACGATGCGCGTTTCGTTGCAGGCAACGATCGTCCGACCGTGGCCATACGAGGCTTGTATGTCGTTGAGATCCAAATTGAAGCGACTATCGAGCGAACCCCAATGACCGAGCAGGCCATTGAGGATCAAAGCCCGCACAGTGTCTTGGTCATTCAGGTTGAAGTCTCGAATCTCGATTCCCACAGATAATTGTGCCCTGTCTCCCGATGTTGAAGCTGGGGTTCAGCCTCCTTGCATGACCATTGCAAGTTGGCGCGACATCGCCACCAAACGACCCTCGCTGTCCCACAATTCACCGTCCTCCTCGAAGCGTCCATCGACGAGGTGCCGGGTCCGAGTCACGGCCCGGATCCACCCCGGTGCGGGTTGGGCCCGGACGTGCACCGTGAACTCGACCGTAGGTACCCACGTACGTTCCGCCAACACGTCGAACACAGTGGGCGGCAATGCATCGGCAAAGAACAACAAAGCCACGGGGTCAGCCGGCCGGCCATCAGCGAATCGGATCCAAGCCCGGGACTCCCCCACCCCTCGTGGAGTGCCCGTGAGCCAGCCGGTATCAGGATGAAGTCGCACATCGACCTGTGCCCCCATTGACGAGTCAGGTGGAAAACCGTCTGTGTCTTTACGACTTATACACTCATCCGGTGGCGGCAGTTCTGGGGGCACGGCGGTTTGCAGGGTGGGTCCGCGTTGGGAGGCGAGGTCGCCGTAAGTGGCCAGTACATGCAGTCGGGGTTTGTCGCCCTGCACGAACGTGCTGTGAACGGTGGTGAACGTGCGACCGGTGCGCAAGATCTGCACGTCGAGCTTCGCCTGACCTGATGTGCTGGGCCGCAAGTAGTGGCCCGTGATGGTCAGAGGATGTGGATGCTGCGGGGCCCCAGACCTTCTCACCGCCTGGCCCAACACTTCAGCAATGGCCGCCAGGATGTAGCCGCCGTTGGGTTTGTCGCCGATGTTCCACCCGGAGCCGAGCGTGACGGCCCAGCGTTGACGGTCGCCTTCCCCGCTCACATGTCGGGCTTGGGTGTCGATGTCGAATTGATGGTGGCCGTCCACGGTCGGCGACCCTACAGAATTTGCGCCGGTCCACCCCAGTCCGCTTGCACCGTTAGGACCGTGGCGTGAGGGATACGGCGCACGGTGTTCATCACTTGGCGGATGACCAGCTCGGGCTGAGTGTCAACCACCTCGTGGCCGACGTTGGCGCAGTTGTCTCTGGGATGGTTTACCAGCATCGAGGTGGGAACATGCTCGACACCATCGGAAGTACGCGTACGAAACCGACTCCACTGCACTGCCACGGTTGGGTCATCACACGTGCAGAACCATTCGGTCCACACCACCAGTCCCGTGAGCCGGTCGCCCGGGGCATGCAGGTCTCGTACCAACGTGGAGTCGCCGGTGACGAGGTCGGTGACCGTGCCGCGCCATCCCTTCTTGGGGGATGCCGCGATGCGCAACTCATACGGTCGGCGCTCCTGCCACATGAAGTCACGGGTGTTGGGGTCGTGAGTGGTGGACCGCAGTTTGGAGCGAGAACCGTTGAGCACGCGCTGCCAATTGGCGTGGGCGGGTGGGTAACCACCCCAGTTCACGGCCCGGCTGTGAGGGTGCGGCGGATACCACTGCAGGCCGAGGTGACCGGCTCCTTGATTGGTGCCGTCGACGTCCATGAACGAGGCCTGCAATGCCCAGAAATAGGTGGCCGCTACCTGGGGCAGGTTGATGACCTCCAGCACCACCGATGCCTCCACCACGGGAGCGTCGGTAGGTGCCAGGTTCCAGTAGAGATGCACGTGGCGAGCCTGTCACGGGAAGTGGGTTGATCCATCGCAGCCCGCTTGGGCGTCCGGAACGAGGTTGGCCGCTTCCGCGCGGCAAATTGGCACGTTGATGAGTGTCCAATGCCGCTCTGAGCGGTCATTGTGGGAGTAGGTATCCCGATCATCACTCATAGTGATATTTGCGGGGTTCCCGGTGTGCCGAAATGCCGCGCTGGCGTACCGTGACCTCTAGGTTCCCTGCCGTGGAACTGGCCATCGAACTGACCGACGTTCGGCTGTCCCACGACGGGGGGCGGACATGGGCCCTCGACGGCATCACGTGGACGGTGAACCAGGGTGAGCGATGGGCAGTACTTGGACCCAATGGCAGTGGCAAGTCCACGTTGGTGCAGATCGTCACCGGTTGGATGCACGCCTCATCGGGCGACGTCGCCCTGCTGGGTGCCCGCCTGGGGCAGGGGGTGGACTGGCGGCGCCACCGGGAACGGATTGGGGTG
>JANYHQ010000156.1 GCA_025358985.1 Acidimicrobiales bacterium | reverse complement strand
CGGTGGTGGTGGAGGCCAGCATCTGCTCAAGCTCAACCACCTTGGCCGCCAGTGCTTGGTCGTTGACGACCGCTGATGGCGTGAGGGTGATGACTGGTTCGGTGGTGTCTTTCTTGGTGGTGCTCAACGGTTGGCCTACCTTGCAGTTGTCGCGATAGATGGCCACCGCCTTGATCCCCATCCGCCAAGCATCAATGTGTAACTGCTCCACTTCCTCCACGGTGGCGTCTTCGGGCATGTTCACTGTCTTGGAGATGGCACCCGACAGAAACGGCTGCACCGCCGCCATCATGCGAACGTGGCCGAGGTAGTGGATGACGTTGTCACCCATGGAGCACGCGAACACGCTGAGATGTTGCGGGTCCAACTCGGGGGCACCCACGATGGACTTGTGCTCGTCGATGTAGGCCACGATGGCATCCACTTGAGCAGGCGTGTAGCCGAGTTGCTTGAGTGCACGCGGCACCGTTTGGTTCACGATGGACATGGTGCCGCCACCCACCAGTTTCTTCGACTTCACCAGACCAAGGTCGGGCTCCACACCGGTGGTGTCGCAGTCCATGAGTAGACCAATGGTTCCGGTGGGCGCCAGCACCGTGGCCTGGGCATTGCGGGTGCCGTACATCTCGCTCATTTCCACCGCTTCGTCCCACGCCTGTTGGGCGGCGGACAGCAACTCCACGGGAACCATGGTTTCGTCGAGTTCAGCCACGGCGTCGCGGTGCATACGCAACACCCGATTCATGGGCTCGCGGTTTTCCACATAGCCGGCGTGCGGCCCCATACGCGCAGCAGTACGTGCACTTACGGAGTAGGCATGACCGGTCATGAGCGCAGTGATGGCACCAGCCAGGGCGCGACCTTCCGCCGAGTCGTAACCGTGACCCACCGCCATCAACAGCGCTCCGAGGTTGGCGTAACCCAAACCGAGTTGCCGAAAGCGGCGACTGTTGTCGCCCACTGCCTCCGTGGGGTAATCGGCGCGACCTACCAAGATCTCCTGGGCGGTGAAGAACACTTCCACACCGGCTTTGAATCCTTCGACATCGAAGGAGTCATCGTCGTTGAGAAACGACATGAGGTTGAGGCTGGCCAGGTTGCAGGCGGAATTGTCGATATGCATGTATTCGCTGCACGGATTGGAGCCGTTGATGGGCGCCGTGTTGGACGACGTATGCCACCGGTTGATGGTGGTGTTGTACTGCATACCGGGATCGGCGCACTCCCAGGCCGCCTCGGAGAAGGTACGGAACAACTCACGCGCCTTCACCGTTTCCACTACCTGGCCGGTTTTGACGGCCCGGAGATCCCAGTCCTTGTCTTGGACCACGGCTTCCATGAACTCGTCGGTGACCCGCACCGAGTTGTTGGCATTCTGATACTGGATGGAAAACGCATCTTTGCCATCGAGATCCATGTCGAAGCCAGCGTCTCGTAGTACGCGCGCCTTGCGTTCTTCGAGCACCTTGCACTGGATGAAGTCGGCGATGTCGGGATGATCCACGTCGAGCATCACCATCTTGGCGGCCCGGCGAGTTTTGCCGCCGGACTTGATGGTGCCAGCGGAGGCGTCAGCACCACGCATGAAGCTCACGGGGCCCGATGCCGTACCGCCGCCCTGCAACTTCTCCTTTGACGAACGGATACGTGACAGGTTGATGCCTGCGCCCGATCCACCTTTGAAGATGATGCCTTCCTCGCGGTACCAGTTGAGGATGGCGTCCATGGTGTCGTCCACCTCGAGGATGAAGCAGGCGCTGGCCTGCTGGGGCACGCCCTTGACTCCAATGTTGAACCACACCGGCGAGTTGAACGCACCCATCTGGCGCACGATGAGGTGCTTCAGTTCGGCGTTGAACACCTCCCCTTCTTCATCATCGACGAAGTAGCCACCCTGGCGACCCCACAAGGTGATGGTGTCGGCCACCCGATCGGCCACCTGCTTGAGGGACCACTCGCGCTCGGGAAGACCCAGCGTGCCCCGGAAATACTTCTGGGCGAGGATATTGGTGGCATTGACGCTCCAGGTGGAAGGCACCTCTACGCCGAGTTGCTCGAATGCCACTTCACCAGTTCTCCAGTTGGTGATGCGGGCGTCGCGACGCTCCCAGACCACCGTGTCATACGGATGCACTCCTGCGGTGGAGAAGTGACGGCGGATGCCGATGCCTGAGCGTTCTGGAGCGATGGCCATGTGGGATGCCTTCCGGTGCGGATGATCGAGACTTGATTGTTTGCCGAGTGGTCGGCGTAATTCGGTGGATTTGACGTTTACGTGTGCTGAGCACCGAAGGAGGTGCCGAGGAGACGGATGCGGACAACAGATGCGGACAACGGGTGCAGCAACAGGGGACCGAAACGCTAGTGATTCGGTAGGGCAATCGGGAGTGAACGAACGTTGGACGAACCTCATCCCACGACATGCTGTATCCGGGGGCAAAACCCCCTCAGACACAACATCTCGTGGTGGACCTCACGACCACCGCAAGATGAGGGCCAAATACAAGCCTGTAATTCCACGGGTGTCAAGCACTCGTATATGGCCACGGCCGCCACGAGCGATACCCGAAACAGGCTCTCGATGACGGTACGGGGTGGAGCCTGTGGACCGATAGGGGGCGATACCTGGGGGCAACCCTGGGGATGACCGGTGGATCATCTCCCACGGTGGCCAAAGAGCAGGCCGGGGCTCACCGAGAGGGCCCAAAGGCTCATCGATGAACCCGGGTCCACACCGACAACGTGGTTTCAGCTGCCATCGTTGTTCACGATGGACCCCGCTTCGTTTGGGCCCAATCAGGGTCAACCAGTGGAGGGCTTCGGGTCGGTGGCCTTGGCCAGAAGTTTGACCTCTCGGGCAAAATCACCCGGGTCAGTGAACCCCTTGTAAACGGAGGCGAATCGCAGATAGGCAACACCGTCCACCGAACGGAGCCGCTCGAGCACTGCCACGCCAATACGTTGGGAGTGCACTTCAACACCCTCCAGCCGAATCGTTTCTTCAACGTCAGCAGCAATGCTGTCAATTTGCTCAGCCGAGATGGCCAAGTTCTTGGAAGCCGATCGCAATCCAGCCACGACCTTGGCTCGGTCGAAGCTTTGGCGGACGCCGTTGCGCTTGAGCACCACCAGCGCTGCCTCCTCGATGCGTTCATATGTGGTGAAGCGCCGACCGCACTCGAGGCACTCCCGGCGCCGCCGAATCGACGATCCGTCATCGGCCCCTCGGGAATCCACGACCTTGTCATCGATACTTGAACAGGCCGGGCAACGCACCCGGCCAAGTTACACCGCAGTGATGAACGGCCCATCAACGCAGGCTGCACTTACGGAACCAGGATGGTGGAGCCCGCATCCACGTTGACCACACCGTTGGCCTGCTCCAATTGGTGCACCAACATGCGGACGTCCCCCGTGGGTTGCAGCGAACGGGCAATGGACCACAGACTGTCCCCCGGCTGAACAACGTATGGCCGCGCCGCAGGAGCTGGCATAGGCGACGGATGTCGGGGGCCAGCGTTGGCCGCAGTGAGTCCGACCATGAACACCATCAGCACCGCAACCGCCAGAGCGACCAGCAGCGCAACCAACAACACGACTGGCGATGCCTGCGCGGTCGCGGCACCTGGAGCGATCTGGCGGCGCACGGTAGGAGTCCGCGGCGCCGCAACTGTCGGCAAGGTGCTGCCAGCGCTGGCCTCCGCCGGGGCGGCTGGCACGAGCTGGAGATGAGCTCGGCCTACGGAGCGCCGTGTGGCGCTGACCGGGGGCTCGTCACGGTCGAGCAGAAACTGCCCGGGATCCACCAGAACCCCGCATACTGGTCGACGCTCGGCGACTGCTTGCATGATGCACCTCCATGTTGGACTGAGTGTTCGACTGAGTAGCGGACAGCGTGACGAACAAGCGTTCGGGACGAACCGCTACACAATCACGAACGCCTGTTCGTGTCAAGGGCTTGGCGAAGAAAAATCGAACAGGTGTTTGCCTCACCATCGAACGGCTGCTACGGTCGGCATTCGAACGGGTGTTTGGTCCCGTTCGCTCAACTTCCCCGTATCCGTTACTGCCCGCCCCATCCAGGAGGCAACGATGTCAACCGACACCCTCACCGAGCGTCAACGCGAAATTCTCGAATGCATTGAGACCGCCATGCGCGACCGTGGATATCCCCCGTCGGTGCGAGAAATCGGTGAGGCGGTGGGGCTTTCATCCTCATCAACGGTGCATGCCCACCTCTCTACCCTGCAGCGGTTGGGCTTTCTGCGTCGTGACCCTTCCAAACCTCGAGCCATCGAGGTCCGCTACGACCCCCACACCGGGTCCAACGCGGAACGCCGCCCTGTACGCCATGTGCCGCTCATCGGCGAAGTGGCCGCTGGTACCGGTGTTCTTTCGGAGGAGAGGGTGGAGGAGGTGTTCCCCCTTCCCCAAGACTTCACTGGCGACGGCAACCTGTTCATGCTGAAAGTGCGCGGCGACTCAATGATCGAGGCGGGCATCCTCAGTGGGGACTATGTGGTGGTTCGCCAACAAGATGTTCGCAACGGCGACATCGTGGTGGTTGGCATCCCGGGCGAGGAAGCAACCGTCAAGGAGTACAAGCGCAAGGGCTCCCACATCACGCTGCTACCCCATAACGCCAAACTGTCACCGATGACCTTCGACGCCGATGAGGTCACCATGTACGGCAAGGTGGTCACGGTGATGCGCCGCTTGTAAAGGAGTCAGCTCACCAACTCGGTGAGGATACGGGCAGCTGCCTCGATCTCGTGGCGGTGCACCAACTCATTCTTGGTATGGGCAATGGTGGGGTCACCTGGCCCGAAGTTCACCGCCGGATGTCAGGGCACCATGCGATTGCAGCTCACGCTGAATGGTGAGCGAGCCCACACCGCCCGCCCGTGGATGGGACGAAATGCCATTCACCGTTT
>JANYHQ010000293.1 GCA_025358985.1 Acidimicrobiales bacterium | reverse complement strand
CCGCAAGGGCACGGTGCTGGAGGCAGGCCACCTCGGGGTGCTGGCCAGCATCGGAGCAGCCACGGCCCGGGTGTTCAGACGGCCGCGGGTGGGTGTCATATCCACCGGTGACGAACTGGTGGAAGCGCCTTCACCGTTGGGTGCGGGCCAGATCCGTGACTCCAACCGTCGCACGCTTCTGGCTCTGGTGGAACGCGCAGGGTGCGAAGCAGTGGACCTCGGACTGGTCCGCGACGACGAAGTAGCCATCGAGGAAGCACTCACCCAAGGGTTGAACTCGTGCGATGCGCTGGTGTCCAGCGGTGGAGTCAGCATGGGTGACTTCGACTTCATCAAAGTGGTTTTGAATCGCCTGGCCACTCGTGCTCAAGAGCCCATGAGATGGATGCAGATCGCCATCCGTCCCGCCAAACCGTTGGCCTTCGGGGTGTTGATGGGCAAGCCGGTGTTCGGGCTACCCGGCAACCCGGTGAGCTCCATGGTCAGTTTCGAACTGTTCGCCCGTCCCGGGCTGCGTCGCCTCATGGGATATGAGCACACGGAGGCGGGCCCGCTACGCGCCACCCTGCCTGCCGTTGCCGATGAAGCGTTTGGGCGTCAGGCGGATGGCAAGGTGTATTTCGTACGTGCCCAATGTCGTATGCACGCAGATGGTCAACTCCACGTGCGCCCACTGTCAGGCCAGGGGTCCAACCTGTTGTATTCCATGGCGTTGGCCAACGCGTTGGTGGTGTTGGAGGATGGGATAGGTGCCGCCGTTGGCGGTCGGGTCCGGGTGTTGTTGAGCGGAGAACTGTTGCCGGAGAGCACAACTTGAGGCGTGGCAATTGCGGCGGGGTCAGCAGTAGGGTTGGGTGATGGTTGCTCTGGTGGATTCCTTCGGACGAACGGTGCGTGACCTGCGCATCTCCATCACCGACCGGTGCAACTTCCGATGCACGTACTGCATGCCAGCCGAAGGCATGAACTGGTTGCCCCGTGAGGAGTTGCTGACGTTCGAAGAAATTGAGCGGGTGGCTCGGGTGTGCACCAGCCGCCTCGGATTCAATGGCATTCGCCTCACTGGTGGTGAGCCCACGGTACGGGCCCACCTCCCCATCCTCGTACAGCGCCTGGCGGCCCTCGGGGTGGACTTGGCCATGACCACCAACGGGGTCGCCCTACCCTTGTTGGTTGATGAACTGAAGGCGGCGGGCCTCAATCGGCTCAACATCAGCTGCGATTCCTTGAACCGTGACCGCTTCTATCAGATGACTCGCCGTGATGATCTGCCCCGAGTACTCGAAGGCATCAAGGCGGCTCAGCGGGCCGGGTTCAGTCCCATCAAAATCAACGTGGTGCTCATCCGGGGTGTCAACGACTCTGAAATCGTGGACTTCGCCCGCTTTGGCCGTGACAACAACGTAGGTGTGCGTTTCATCGAATTCATGCCCCTCGATGCCGACGACGCGTGGACCAACGATCAGGTGGTGCCGTCGTCGGAGGTGATTGCCACCATCAACGAGGTGTTCGCGTTGGAGCGTCGCAACCACGGTGCCGAGCCCGCCGCCCGGTGGGCATACGTGGATGGACTGGGCGATGTGGGTGTCATTGCCAGCGTCACCGAGCCGTTCTGTGGTGACTGTGACCGGGTCCGCATCACCGCTGAAGGCAAGTTCTGTACTTGCCTGTTCGCCACCGACGAGTTCGACCTACGGGCCATCATGCGCGGTTCACTTCCCGCCGGTCAGATCGATGATGCGCTCGAGGCCGAGGTCCGGAGGGCGGTTGGCCTCAAGTGGGCGGGGCACTCCATCAACCAAGTCAACTTCATCCGCCCAGCGCGCAGTATGAGCCAAATAGGCGGCTGATCACCCCCTTTAGACGCCCCTGAGTTCGCTCGGACTCATTCATGGCCTGCGCTCGTCCGCTGCGCTTTCGTGCTCGGCGTCTTCGCTGTTCCTAGGTCACGACGAAGACTCAAGTACTGAGCGGCGGCTGCCGAGGTTTGTTGCCACGAGGTGATACGTGAACAACGAACTGCAACTTCCCGACATTCTGCGTCCACCCACCATCCCGGCGGAGTTGGACGTACCCATGTTGCTGGTGGAGCAGATGGTGCTGCGCCGCACGTTTGTGCTGGAGCAGACCTCCACCCATCAGTTGGAGATCGACATCGGTCTCGACATCGAGATCGTGGACAAGGCGTTCGAGTCGCTACGCAACAAAAAGCATGTCAACGTGCTTGGCCTCACCGGGTCCAATTACCGCTTCGAACTCACCAGCGTGGGTCGCTCCCGCGCTGAAGACGCCATGGCTCGGTGCAGCTACAACGGCATCACCCCGGTATCGCTACGCCGATACAGCGAAGTAGTGCAGTTGCT
This sequence comes from Acidimicrobiales bacterium, assembly GCA_025358985.1. Taxonomy (GTDB): domain Bacteria; phylum Actinomycetota; class Acidimicrobiia; order Acidimicrobiales; family JANYDT01; genus JANYHQ01. The sequence goes on along the minus strand of JANYHQ010000293.1, from coordinate 2,176 downwards.
GCGAGCCGAGTCCCATCTCGATGCCAGTGACGTGCGCCTAGCCCTCTCCGATTTGGTCGTGAGCGATGAGTTGGTGGACCGCGTAGGTCCGGCCTTCGCCACCCAACGACCCATCCTCTTGCATGGCCCCTCAGGCACCGGCAAAACCAGCATCGCGGAGCGACTGGTGCGCCTGTACGACGACGCCGTGGCCATCCCTCATTCGGTGGAGATCGACGGCCAGATCATTGTGGTGTTCGACCCCATCGTGCACCGGCCGCTGGTTCGTCAACCTGAAGGACTCGACCCCCGTTGGGTGATCTGCGAGCGTCCCATGGTGGTGGCCGGTGGCGAGTTGGAGTTAAGCATGCTCGACCTCAAACGCGACCCGGTGAGCGGCATCTACATGGCGCCGTTGCAGATGAAGGCCAACAACGGGTTGCTGGTGGTAGACGACTTCGGCCGCCAGATGATCCCCCCGGCTTCGCTGTTGAACCGCTGGATCGTGCCATTGGAGCGCCGGGTTGACTACCTCACGCTCGATTACGGCCTGAAGTTCGTCATTCCATTTGAGTTGTTGGTGGTGTTTTCTACCAACATTCCCCCTCTAGAACTCGGTGACGAGGCGTTCTTTCGCCGAATCCCTAACAAAATCCACGTCGGCGCCGTATCGGCTGACGAGTTTGACCAAATCACCGAAATTGCCCTCGACAAATGCGGTTTCGAACAGAATCCGGGCGATCCGCGAATGTTTCGACAACTCTGTGAAGAAGTGGGTGTCACGTCGTTGCGCCCCTGTATTCCAATTGACGTATGCCGAATTGCTCGCAGCATCTGCGACTTCGAGCGACTGCCGATGCACCTGAGTCGGGCCGTGGCCATGCGCGCCGCCGAGATGTATTTCACCGCTACGGCCACCAGAAACGAGACCCGTACGGCGATGCTGGCCACCCCCACCCAACCCTCCACGGTCAAGCCGCTGTTGCTTTCGTTCTCCAAGCCACTTCAAGACGCCCCGGCGTGACGCACACCGCCCGATAAGCTGAGTACATGCCCGATCGTTCCCTCACCCACATCGATCCTCTTGGGCGCGCCCGGATGGTGGACGTCACTCCCAAAGACCCCACCCACCGCCGCGCCGTGGCCCGATGCACCGTGCGAATGGAACCGGAAACGGTGAACTTAGTGGCCTCCAACGCCATGTCCAAGGGCGATGTGCTGGCCGTGGCCAGGGTGGCCGGCATCCAGGCAGCCAAGCAGACGTCGAGCTTGATTCCGTTGTGCCATCCGCTGTTGGTGGGGTCGGTGTTCGTGAACTTCACACTGGGAGATGACACCATCGAGGTGGAGGCCCAGGTGGACTGTATGGACCGTACGGGGGTGGAGATGGAAGCCATGACCGCCTGCGCGGTGGCCGGGCTCACCATCTATGACATGTGTAAATCGGTGGATCGGGCCATGGTCATCGGTGAACTCACTCTCTGGGAGAAGACCGGTGGACGCTCCGGTACGTACCGACGAAGTGCTCCCACGATGAACGCAGGATGAACGGGTTGTGCTCACAATAGTTAGCAATATCTGAACAACAGCTAGCACTTTCGTCGGATATCCACGCCAAGTGGGTAAGCTCTCCGAGTTCTTGCGGTCAAGGCAGCTGTTGGTGCTCAAACCGCAACGCAACATCCACAACGGAAAGGTGTTCCTCCCGAGTGAGCATTGTCGTAATTCTGGGTATTGCTTGGTCAGCGTTTCTCATCCGAACGGTGGGGAAGTGGCTGTCAGGGCGTTCCGCAAATTCCATGGACGATTTTGGACGGACCCTGTCGCGTCTTGGCAGCCAGCGTCGGGCCATCCCGTACGGCTACTCAGGTCCGGCATCGTCGGAGCGAGGCCAGAGCCACTCCACCATCATGGCGGCCACCCGTGCCCGTCGGGCATGCAAGCGTCGCCGAGACGTGTTCTTGGCACTATGTGCCCTGGCGGTGGGTTCTTTGGGACTTGGACTGCTCCCCGGATTCTCAGCCCTACTCAGCTTCCACATCGTCATAGACGTCATGCTCGGGCTCTACACCGCGGCCCTGCTCCGTCGTAAGGCCACTCCGGCTCCGCTGGCCATGCCACAAGGGGCATCAGTGGCCCGATTCGGCGATTCGCCAGAGCGTCGATACGACCTCGGCACCGGGTACGCACTCGCCTC
>JANYHQ010000057.1 GCA_025358985.1 Acidimicrobiales bacterium | reverse complement strand
ACCATGGCACCCCCCACCATGCAAGGCGTGGCACAGCAGTTGATCTTGGACCGTCGGGTGGGTTCCTACGAACTGCCCCCTGGATGGTTTGTTTGGGCCGCAGGAAACCGCAAAGAGGACCGGGCCTCGGTGTACGAGATGCCTGCACCACTGTCCAACCGGTTCTTACATGTAGAGGTGGAGCCTGATCTCGACAGCTTCCGACGTTATGTGGCCACCCGTGGCCTCGATGAGCGCATCGCCTCGTTTCTGGCCTTTCGCCCGCAGTTGTTGCACTCCCTCGACGCCAAGCGACCGGCATGGCCGTCGCCACGTTCATGGGAGATGGCCAGCACACTGCTGGGAGTCAATCTTTCTATTGCCGCCGCCGTAGGAGAAGCGGCAGCCAGCGAGTTCGAAGCGTTCTGCGAGGTATACGCATTGCTTCCAGAGGTCACTGCGATCCTTGACGGGGACGGTCTCGGCTCCGGCTCGTTGGGCTGGCCGGACGAGCCTTCGGCCCGGTACGCACTCACGCTCGGTTTGGCCTTACGGGCCGATCAGGCGTTGTCAGCGTTGCGTGGGTTCACGTGGTTGGTGGACCAAGCGGGGCCCGAATGGGTGCAGCTATACGCATCAGATGTGGCGTGGCGACTGCGAGCCCGGGGTCAACTCGGAGTATTGGCGTTGGTGGCGCGCGATGAGTCGCGCTTTCGACAATTCGTCAGCGAATACGCCGGTACGGCCGGCCACGGCCCTGTGTCGTCGGTGACCGAAGATGATCTCGAGTGAGGACAACGACTGAACCGGGTCAGGCGTTCGTACGGGCCTCTGACGTCAACACCCCGGAAGCGGAACTCATCAGACTCAGCCGGCATCGACGCCGTGATGTGCGCCAATCGGTGGCGGCAAATCCTAGTACCCCGGTGCATACGCTGGCCATGTTGGCGCGGACGTTTCCCCACGTTGTGGCAGCCAATGCCGTGCTTGATTGGCTGCTGCTCGAAGATGCCAACTGGCTCAGCGGGTTCGACAAGGTGTCGCGTCAACGAATCATGGCTGAGCCGGGTACCGCCGAGTCACTCTTGTGGTGGTCAGCGCGCTTTGGATCCGAATCCGATCGCCTGGCCGTTACGCAGAACGCGTCCGCATCGCCTGCACTCATCGCCTACCTCATGGCGGACGGCAACGTCGGGGTGTCGCGCGCCGCAAGCGCCCATATTGCGGGCGGTCGCCGGCCAAACGTGGATACGGAGATTGCTGCCACTGCTGTGGCTGGACATGTATGCGATCTGGTGGCCCTACTGACCATGAACCTCGTGCCAACATGGTTGATCGATGCCCTTGACAATGGCGATGTTGATGTCCGCCGGGCCATCGTGGCATTCGCTGATACCCCTGCGCACACGCTGTTGCGACTGGCCATGGACGACGACGACCGGGTGCGAGCCGGAGCACGAGCGCACCCCCGTCTGCCCCTGGCGGTAGGTAGCATGCTCGACGCGCTGGATTCGGCCGACCCGGCTGCTGACTTGTCATTAGTGACGGGTCCAGAGAGTGAGGATCTTCGCTCAACCGTATGGGCACAGATGACTCTGGCCACGCATACAGCCACTCCGCTCGATGTGCTCACCACCATGGTGGAGCATCAGAACTGGCGGATACGCGAGGCGATCTCCGCCAATCAAAAGCTCCCGATTGCACTACTGGCTCGGCTGGCGGCAGACCCAGACAAGGATGTGCGCTTGGCTGTCACGCGAAATGATGCAGTGCCTGCGTTCATCATCGACATCATGAGGTCGGACCCCAATCAACAGGTAAGCGACGCAGCCCAGGCGGCCTATGCCGCCGGTCGCGCAGCAGGTGATGGTGACGCCCCGCCGCTTGATGGGTTGGCGATGTTGTTGGAGTTGGCGCACTACAGCGACGACACCACGGCTCTGCTGGCTGGTCATCCCCTCGTTGACGTCCACATGCTGCGCACGTTGGCTACTCATGCCGATTGGCGGGTGCGGCTGGCGGCAGTAGCCAACCAGAACGCACCGGTAGACGTGGTGGACGGCGGCGCCCGCGATGTTGATCCAGACGTACGTCAGGTCGCCGTGGCCCACCACCGGATCAGCCCGGCGGTCCTCGACGCACTCATGGCCGACCCTCATCAAGAGGTGCGCATACGAGTAGCTCGTCGCAGTACTACTCACGAAACTCTCCAGGCGTTGTCTCGCGACAGTGCAGTGAGTGTTCGAGAAGCGGTAGCTGCCAACCCCAACGCCGATCACTCCGTACTTCGCCTCTTGGCTGGCGACGTGGAGTTGCCTGTGCTCCACGCTCTGGCCCGGCGACCAGCACTACCGACGTTCATAGCCGATGCACTGGCCCGCCACGATGATGTTGGGCTCAAACGCGTCCTGTTGGCCCAACCAGAGCTTGCGCCGAGTGCAGTGGCTGCGGTGCTGGGCGGAGAGCAACGCATGTTGATGGCCACTCGATGGTCACGGCTGCAACGTGGTGATCCTCGGCTGCGTTCCGGCGATGTCATGGCACTGGTGCGTCACGCCCCGTGGGCCGCGGAGTTGCTGCTGTCACCGGTGACCTTTGCGCCAGTTCTCAAGTTCCTGTCCAGGTCCGACAATTGGGAGTTGCGCCAAGCCTGTGCCCGTCACGCAGAAACGACGGCAGAGATGCTGGCGGTGTTGGCCACCGACAATGACTATGACGTGCGCTGTGCGGTGGCTGCTCATGGTGCTACGCCTGTGGAGGCGGTGGAGAAACTGGCTCAGGATGACCACGGGGCGGTTCGTCTCATCATTGCTAAGCGCGCGGATAGTCCTCCCCACGTACTTGACGCTTTGACGCTTGACGATGACGACGATGTACGCAACGCAGCCATGGCCCATCCGGCATTGCCAACTTCGTCGTTGACCATTCATTCAGCGCTCAGTTCCGGGACGGCGGTCAACGTGAAAACGCTGTTGCGTTTGCTCGGTACAAAGCGCGCCGGCACCACGTTCCAACGGCGACTGGTGGGTCGATACCCCGCTACCCCGGCGCGCCTGTTGCGCCGTTTGGTGGCTGATGACAATTGGCGAGTTCGCGAGGACGTGGCCATGCATCCCAATGCATCCGAGAAGCAACTCGCCCGCCTGGGGAGCGATCCGGACCGTGACGTG
>JANYHQ010000051.1 GCA_025358985.1 Acidimicrobiales bacterium | reverse complement strand
GAACGTACGGGAAACGGTCCACGTGGCGTAGCAACGAAATGTCGTGGTCCGGTACATCGAGGGTGATGGATACACGGCGTATGGCCCGGGCCCGGTCGCGATGATCGGCCATGGCATCGGACAGCGACGTGAGACGGGCCCGTTCCGACAGCATCCGCTCCAGGTCGATGTCGGCGAACTCGATCTGCGACGCCACGGCGTAGCGGGTGCTTTCCACCAGTAGGGTGCCGTTCTCGGTGACGAGGGCGTGGCCATCCCAGGCCAGATCGGTGGTGGACTCACCTGGCCCGGAAGCGGCGTACACATAGGCCGCTACGCAGCGCGAGGACTGCGACAAACACAGCTCGCGCCGGTACGCCGCTTTGCCCACGGTGACGGGCGAGCCGGACAGGTTGGTGAGCACGGTGGCCCCCGCCAGCGCCGCCCAGGTCGACGGGGGAATGGGTACCCACAGGTCTTCGCAAATTTCGGTATGCATCACGAACCCGGGAAGGTCGATGGCCTCCACCACGATGTCGTTGCCGAACGGTACTTGCTGACCCAGCAGGGTGATGTGGTCAACCATGGCGTCGCGTGCGGCGGAGAATTGACGCTCCTCGTAGAACTCTCGGTAGCCGGGAAGATAGGACTTCGGCGTCACCGCCACGATGTGACCGCCATGGATGGTGACGGCACAGTTGAACAGTTGCGAGCCCACCCGTAGGGGGGCTCCCACCACGATGATGGGGGTGAGATCGGCGCTGGCAGCCACCACCCGGGTCAGTGCGTCAAGTACGGCGTCGAGCAGTGCGTCTTGGTGGAACAAGTCGTCGCAGGAGTATGCGGTGATCCCGAGTTCGGGGAACACGGCCAGTACTGCGTCACCTTGGTGAGCGGCGGCGGCCAACTCCAACGTACGGTCGGTGTTGAAGACCGGGTCCGCCACCCGCACCTCGGGGACGCACACCGCTACGCGGGCAAACCCATGGGCGTACAGGGAATTGAAGGGAAGGGCCACCCGCATCACGCTACGTCAGCCCAGCCGCCAGCCCCGGCCCACCCCACACCGCGCCCCCATCGCACCAGCACCCGCACCCCCACCCCCACCCCCACCCCCACCCCATCGAGTGGAGTCAGGATTGCGCTGACCGCAACGTTCGCTCCACTCGGCGAGCGGGGGTGGGATGGCCCGAAGACGAGGCGAGGTCAGCCCAGGGAGCGGGTGCGGGGGAGACGGACGGTGACGGTGGCGCCCGGCCGCTCATCAGTGGCGGGCGGGAGGGCGGCGGGCGAGTGCACATCCACCCGTCCACCGTGGGCCGCCACGATCGACGCCGCAATGGGAAGCCCCAGGCCCAAGGACCCACGCCCGTCGCCGCGCCGATAGCGCTCGAACACGTACGGCAATTGCTCAGCGGCGAACCCTGGCCCGTCGTCGGTGACACTGATGAGCCCGTCGCGACTCTCCAAGAAACAACGGATCACCACATTTGGCATAGCGTGCGGCGGCGTTGCGCACGATGTTGTCCACCGCCTGGCGCAACAGCGCCATGTCGGCATCCACCAGAACCGACTGTCCCACCAGCACGCTCACCGCGCAGTCGTCGATGCGGGTGGCGGCGGCAATCTCTTCGGCCAACAGATCGAGGCGCAGCGGGGCCAAACGGGGTACCGCCTGGCCAGCATCGAACCGGGCCAGATCCAGTAATTCGGTGACTCCGGTAGACGCCCGCTCGGCGGCGGAGCGGATCTCGGCCAGCGATTGGACGTACTCCTCATCGGCGCGTGGCCTGCTCAACGCATGCCCGGCCGAAGCTTGGATCACCGCCAACGGAGTGCGCATCTCATGGGCGGCATCAGCCAAGAAATCGGCGCGTTCCCCCAAGGTGCGACGGGCCGGCCGAGTGAGCCAATGCGCAACCACGCCCAACAACGCAGACATCAAGGCCAGTGACGCAAACGCCCCGCGCACCACGGAGCGGTGTCGACTGGCCTGCAGCGATTCGTACCACGACGTGTCCACCACGCTCACCGCCCATACCTTGCCGTCCACCGGCCGCGTATAGGAAAGAAATGAGCGATTGCGTTGAGTGAACCACTCCGAATTGGCATCAGTGGGAGCAGCTGCGGCCAACTGGAACAGGGGAGGTTCGATGTCGGTCTTGCCCAGCGAATCCCATCGTCGCTCTGCCGGATACACCAGCCAGCTGTTGGGGTCCTCCATCTTCTTCCCACCGGCCAGCATGGCCACCACCTTGGCGCTGCGCCACGCTGCGTCGTTCTCCACCTCCAACCACAGACGTGTCCTCTCGGCCTCGGCCCACCGTTGAGACAGCCACCACGTCATAGGAGCGCCGAGCAGCAAGGCCGACACCGCCACCGCCACCGGCAAACGACGCAGCGACACCCATCGGCGGCGCCGGGCCAGTGACGACACCATGGCGCGCAGCCAAGCCAACGCGGACACCGGCCGGGTCACCCACCGTCCCAGGCCTCGGTGCTGCGAATCTGTCGACGGACCAATCAGCCGATCGGGTGGCGGGACCGGGTCGCATACCTCCTCCACATCGATCATCGGCGGGTGGATCACCCGGACCGGCGTGCGGGCCAGTTCGAGGTCGGCGTCCGGGCGTCCACCAGGCGCTTCCAGATGGTCAAGACCGGTCATGGACGCCCATGCTTACCCAGCTCACAACATCGGGCTGCCCGTTTGATGTCCCGCCATGTCCACCATCTTGTAGCCCACGCCCCGTACCGTTTCTATGGGCGATGCTCGACCGGGGAGTTCGAGTTTGCGTCGTAGTGCGGCGATATGGACCTCCAAGGTGTTCGACAATCCGTCGTAGTGGGCATCCCATACCTGTTCCATGAGCTCCGCGCGCTCCACCACCTCGCCGGCCCGTGACAGCAAATAGCGCAGCAATGAAAACTCTCGCACGGTGAGCGCCACCTGGATACCGGCCCGCCATACAGTGCGCGTGGCCGGATCGAGGGTGACATCACCGGCCGACATGGACGTGCGCCGCGGCCCCCGGGGCCTGCGCAGCAAGGCTCGTACCCGGGCCGAGAACTCCTCGAAGTCGAACGGCTTGGTGACGTAATCATCGGCTCCGGCGTCAAGGCCGCCGATTCGGTCACGACGTCCATCGCGTGCGGTGAGCATCAATACATGGGCATCCAGACCCCGCTCCCGCCATGCCCGACACAGCACCGCACCGTCGCCGTCGGGCAAACCCAGATCCAACACGATCAGCGAGTAGTCGTTGACGCTTACCGCCTCATCGGCCGCTGCTGCCGTGGAGGCCACATCCACCGCATACCCGTCCTCCACCAACGCCCGGCGCAGCACACCGGCCAGCGCACGATCGTCTTCGACCAACAGCAGTCGCATCGTTGCATCTTGGCAGAGCGCACATGAGCTGAAGCTGAAGTGGTCGAGCGGTGCACTTCACGCTGGATTCAGTACGACATCGCCATCATGAACGGCATGAGTGGTCTTCAGCAGGTTTCGGATCCCCAGGACAAGGCAGCAGTGGCCCACGTACTGCGCCGTATGGCATTCGGGCCGCGGCCCGGCCAGGTGGATCGGCGGGGAGGTGCGGGGGCGGTGGCATTGGTGGAGGAACTGCTGGCGGAACCCGCAGTGGCGTTGGTGGAACCCCAGTTGGGCAGCGATGACGACAAGGCGGCCATGGTGAAGTGGTGGGTAAAACGAATTTCTGCTGATGATGCCGGGCTGGTGGAGCGGATGACGTGGTTCTGGCATACGCATCTCACCAGCAGTTTCGAAAAGGTGGAGCAGGCCCGAATGATGTTGGGTCAACATCGTCTGCTCTACAACAATGCGCTGGGCAACTTCCGGGAGTTGTTGCAATCCATCACCGTAGATCCGGCCATGTTGTTGTATCTCGATGGAGCGTGGTCCGAAGGCGGAGCCCCCAACGAGAATTATGCGCGCGAAGCAATGGAGCTGTTCGCCCTGGGTAGAGGGGTCTATACCGAGGCTGATGTGAAAGCAGGGGCTCGCGCACTGGCTGGGTGGACGGTGAGCCACGATTGCAAGGCTTCGTTCGACAGTACGCGCGCTTATGACAAAGACGTTACGTTCCTCGGCAAGACAGGTCGGCTCGATACACGGGCTGTGATCGACACCATCTGCGACCATCCGGCCTGTGCCCCTCACGTGGTGTCCAAACTGTATGCGCACTTAGTTGGCACCGAACTCACCGATGCTCGTCGCGACGAATTGGCGGAGATATTCCGTGATTCGGGTTTGGAGATCCGACCCGTGGTACAGAACATCGTTCGTCATCCCGAGTTTCTCGGAACTCCCGCTCGCTATGCGCGCGTACGTGGACCAGTGGAGTGGCGCAACGCGGCCAGTGCCGTGCTCGGCATCAACATCGACTGGAACGAGCTGTGGTCCATGGGGCAGGTGCCGTTCTGGCCGCCGAATGTGGCGGGTTGGCCGGATCAGCGCCGCTGGCTG
>JANYHQ010000280.1 GCA_025358985.1 Acidimicrobiales bacterium | reverse complement strand
CAGCCTCGCCCAAGTGCGGCTGTATGCGCCACCCGCCCCCACGCTGGCCCCTGCGCCGAGTGGAGCAAGGATTGCGGTAGGCGCAATCTCAACTCCACTCGATGAGCAGCCGGGGGCGCCGGGGAGCAAGCCCGTCCCGCTACGCTCGAATGCTCATGGGCATGCTTGATGGCAAACGGATTCTGATCACTGGCGTTCTCACGGACACTTCATTGGCCTTCGGGGTGGCCCAACTGGCCGTCCACGAAGGCGCCCAGATCGCCCTCACCGGCGCTGGTCGGGGGCTGTCCATCACGCAACGCACCGCCCGCAAGATCAGTGCCGACATCGCGGTGATGGAGCTCGATGTCACCGTCCCCGCCCACTTCGATGCGCTTGCCGCCCACCTCACGTCAACCTGGGGTGCCGTAGACGGGGCATTGCATTCCATCGGCTTCGCCCCCGCGGTATGTCTGGGTGAGGGTATGTGGAACGCCCAGTGGGACGATGTGGCCACCGCCGTACAAATCTCGGCGTATTCCATGAAGCCATTGGCCCAATGCCTGCTGCCGTTGTTCGAGGCGGCGGGCGGCGGATCGTATGTGGGCCTCACTTTCGACGCCACCGTGGCCTGGCCCGGATACGACTGGATGGGCGTGGCCAAGGCCGCCATGGAATCACTCAATCGCTATCTGGCCCGAGACCTGGCCCCCGCCAACGTACGGTCCAACCTCATCGCCGCCGGCCCCATCAAGACCATGGCGGCGCGAGCCATCCCCGGGTTCTCCAAGTTCGAGGAGCGCTGGGCCGAGATGGCGCCATTGGGATGGAACGTGAAGGATTCCACAGCAGTAGCCAAGGCAGTGGTGGCCATGCTGTCGGACTGGTTCCCGCTCACCACCGGAGAAATCATTCACGTGGACGGCGGGTATCACGCCATGGGTGCGTGACGATGGCCATCACACCGTTTGAACGGTCCATGATCAAGGACCATCTGGATCGCTTCGATCTCAAGTACGTCATCGACGACGACGGTGACTACCGGGTGGACTTCTCTCAGTCCGAAGAAACGGGCGTGGACATCACGTTCTGGCTCACCGCCGAGGGCACCAACGAAGACATCTTTGTGGTGCGAGCCATTGGCAATGTGGCGGTGCCCAAAACCATTTGGCCGCAAGTGGTGTGGGCATGCAACCAATGGAACCTGGAGAAGCGCTACCCCAAGGCCTATCTCATGCTGCCCTCCGACACCGACGAGTTGTTCGGCCAGGTTCATCTGGAGGGCCAGTTCCCGCTGTCGGCCGGGGTAACCCAGCCCATCCTGGATGAGTTCCTCACCACCATCATCTCCACGTCGTTCGCCTTCTGGGAGTGGGTGCGCGAAAACGGTGTGCTCGATCAGGGCGACGGCACCGAACCTGCGTCCAACGACTGACCTGCCGCTTCTGCCACTACAAGAACGGGTCAGTAGTCCGTTCTTGTCATGGATGATCCCCAAATAGCCAATTTTCCCAGACATGATTCCCCGATTGACCCATTCTTGTCGGGGGAACGTTGCACTCAGCTCAGCTCCTCAGTGCGAAAGCTTGGCGGCCCGACGGAAGTAGGCCTCGCCGTCGTTGGGCTTGAAGAAGGTCCTAATGGTGAGATCCGTATCGAAGGCCATGAAGGCGCCGGTATCACGATCGAACCGGCTGAGGGTGCCGCCGACCTGGGTGGCCTCGAGAACACTGGCCGACAGGGGCGCATCACGCAACGTTTGTGCCATGGCCAGATACTGCGCCTCGGTGATAGACCCGAATTCCCTACCGTGCTTCAGATAGTGGTCATGCAACTTGGTCGCCGACCGGAACCCGATGGAGGTGTCAACAGCGGCTGGCGAAGTCCGCTTGGTACTGACGGCCGTGGCGGTGCTGGTCCCGGGTGTGCGCCGCGCCGAGGCATGTGTGCTTCCCGCCAGTTGCACCGCCAACACCACTACCGCCACAACGGCAACGAGGATGGCCCGACGACGAGGAGACAAACGCAGCATGAGACAAGCGACATTACCCGCGATGGGTGCCGTAGCCGCTGCAGATGACATGCTCGGGTGGTGAACCCCGATCCCACTCTCGACCTCGGCGAACGTCTGGCCCGTGTGCTGGGGGCCAAGGTGGAAGGCTTGCGTCGACTCACGGGTGGGGCATCGCGGGAAACGTGGTCGTTCGACGCCATCGATATTCGCACCGATGTTCGGCGGGAATTGATTCTGCGTCGTGACCCCCCGCTTGCTCCCCGGGACGGGATGGAACTCGAAGCACGCCTCCTTGCGGCGGCGGCGCGGGCCGGTGTGCCGGTACCCGCAGTGCGTGCCGCAGGGCCCGCCGATCCGTCCCGCCTGGAAAGCAGCTACTTGGTGATGGACCGGGTGGAGGGTGAGACCATCGCCCGCAAGATTCTGCGCGATCCCCAGTATGCAAGTGCGCGTACGATGTTGGCAGCGCAATGTGGAGAGGCGTTGGCCAAGCTCCATTCAGTGGACCCCACTATCGCCGACCTGCTCGATGTTGATCCGCTGGAGAAGTATCGCGAGGTATACAACACGCTGGAGCTACCAATACCGGTGTTCGAATGGGCGTTTCGGTGGTTGGACAATCATCGCCCAACCAATCCTCGACGCACATTGGTTCATGGTGATTTCCGATTGGGCAATCTCATTGTGGGGCCTGATGGTTTGCGCTCGGTACTGGATTGGGAGCTGGCCCATCGGGGCGATCCAATGGAAGACATGGCATGGCTGTGTGTGCGGGCGTGGCGCTTTGGCGGGGCGCAGCCGGTGGCGGGGGTGGGCACTCATCAGGAGTTGTTCGATGCATATGAAGCGGCTGGGGGCGGGCCGGTAGACGCCGCCGCGGTGCACTGGTGGACGTTGGCCGGAACGGTGATGTGGGGCGTGATGTGTGCCGGTCAGGGGGTGGCCCATCTCACCGGTCCGTTGCGCTCAGTGGAGTTGGCGGCCATTGGTCGACGGGTGGCGGAGCAGGAGCATGACG
>JANYHQ010000699.1 GCA_025358985.1 Acidimicrobiales bacterium | reverse complement strand
CGAGCGGTGCGGGCTCAACGGCGTAGTGCAACCGCACCCCACACGCTTCACCGCTGGGGAAGGCCGCCAAAAACGCATCGGGCTTGTAGCCCAGTGACAGCACCGCGTCGGTCACGCCATGGGCTGCCAGATGAGTGAGTTTTCGTTCCAGGATGCTGATGCCGACCACCGGCAGCAACGGCTTGGGTCGCGTATAGGTGAGCGGTCGTAGACGGGTGCCCTCCCCGCCCACCAGCAAGATGGCTCGGTAGCCGCTCACTTGGCCAGACTGGTAGGGGGAGCAGTGATGGGCGACACTTTCGTGGTGGAGGGACCGGCCACAGTGGTGGCCGTTGATCCCGCCACGGTTGATCCCAGCGTCGCTGGCGCAATGCTGGAGGTGGGCGTGGCTGACACTGCATCCGACGGTGACTCGAGGGCGGTGGCGTTGGGCGGCATACGGGGAGTGGCGCCGTCTTCGATGAGGGCCAACACAAACACCTCGTTGGCCTTCAGCGGGATGTCTTTGGGCTTGCCCAATGGCTCACTGGGCTTGGTGTCCTTGGCGGATTTGAACAAGAACACCCGGATCTTGCCCGTTTTGCCGCTGGCACACTTGGTGTCCGTCTTGATGGTGCGGCCCTTGGTGGCAGCGACTTTTCCGTCGGCACTGGCCAGTTTGGCCGGTAACACAATTTCTTTGGCCGTGACATTGAGCCCCGTGGTGTTGAAGAACTTGCCCAGCGTGGCCTTGCTACCCGCCACACTCGCCACGAATGGATGGATGTGGATGAGGCCGTCGGCGTGAGCATGCACCCCGGTGTTGTCAGGATCATTCTCACCGTTGACCAGCGGTAGGAACTCCTTACCTTTGGGCTGCGTGCAATCCCACGTACCGTACGCCGCGTGCACATGCTGATTGACAACGTAATCGTCGTATACCGCCTGGGCCGCCTTGGCCTCCTTGGACGTGGCACCGTGCTTTTTGACGGCCGAGGCCACCGCCGCATTCAGCTTCACAGCTCGGGGTTTGCTCCCCACGTAGGGCGGCTTGCGATCCAAGCGGGCACCGATGATGGAACCCACAATGAGGGCGATTCCCACCACTGAGATACCTATGAGGGTGCCGTAGTACCCCCATGAGGTAGACGTCTGGCGACGTGATGTGCCACCCCCCGCCGAAGCGGCGCGCGCAACTTTTTTATTGGACGCCGTAGTGGCCATAAGGCGTAGACGATAGCCGTGGGTCGCTGGTCTCGGTGCACGATCAGGCCCTTGTGCTCAGGTGATTCAGCGGTGCTGGGTGGCTGGAGGTCGATGAAGCACCACGCGGCGTGCCATCACCAACCCCATCCTCGCCACCAAGCCCACGCCGATCACGGGTAGTAGCAACCGCTTCGGACCGGTGGTGCAGCGTTGGGCAAAGCGCCACAGCGAGCGGTGATGGGCGACGATCATGGCGAACGGTGCCGCCTCTGAGGATCCACCGATGGCGTGGTGGAGCACCGCTGACTGAACACGGTCAACCCGCCATCCAGCTTGGCGCCACCGCCAGCACAGATCCACGTCCTCGACGTACATGAAATAGGCCTCGTCGAATCCGCCCACCTGCTCGAATGCTGACCGTCGCACCACCATGGCGGTGCCCGAGATCCAGTCCGGTTGCCCTATGCCCACATAACGTTTGGTGAAGCTGTTTCCGGGCACCATCGAGCCCAGTAGGGCATGACCGGCGGCGTCGATGAGCGACGGAAACGTACGCGCCGAGGGGTATTGCGAGCCGTCCAGGTTCAGTACGATAGGCCCTACCGCAGCTAGGTCGGGCCGGTCCGTGAGTACCTCGACCAACCGCTCTAGGCAGTGCGGTTGGAGGATCACATCGGGATTGAGGATGGCCACATACGGCTGGGCTGCGGTGGCTGCCACTCCGCGGTTGGCCCCGCTTCCAAAGCCGAGATTGGCCCCAGTGGGCACCCACCGCACAAAGGGGTAGCCAGCTGCCACGGCGGCGGACCGGTCGGACGAATCGTTGTCCACCACGACCACCTCATCCATCACATCATCGGTCGAACCAAACTGGGTGGCGATGCTCGTGAGACACGCATCGAGGTGAACCGCCGAGTTGTGCGACACCACCACCACGGCGAGCAGTGCTGTCATCTCGGCCGTCATTGTCGCAATGCCGCCACCAACTCGGCCAACGGCTCCTGCCAGTCCGCCAATGCCGGCAGCCCTACGGCGCGCAGCGCGGCATTGTCGAGCACCGAATACTGCGGGCGGGCGGCCGGGCGTTGCGGCAGGAGTTCAGCCGTGCTCACCGGACGCACGCGGTGGGGGTCCTCTCCCGCCGCTTCGAACACCGCCTGGGCCACATGGAACCAGGTGGTGGGGTCTGCGTTGCTCACATGGAACAGCCCGGGAAGCCGCGATACGGCCAATGCCCTGATGGTGGCCGCCAGATGGGGGGTGAACGTGGGGGTGCCGTGCTGATCGTCCACCACCGTGACCACCTTCGACTCGGCCGCTCCCTCACGGGCCAAACGCACCATGGTCTTCACGAAATTGGAGCCGAACTCTCCACATACCCAGGACGTACGCACGATGGTGGCGTCTGGGCCCAGCAGTGTGGTGAGTTCTTGCTCCCCACCCAGCTTGGAGCGCCCGTAGTGGCTGACCGGCGCGGTGCTGTCCCACTCATTGTACGGACCTCCGCCGTGCGGACCGGTGCCGGCGCCGTTGAACACGTAGTCCGTGGAGACGCCCACCACGCGGGCCCCGGTCAGGTTGGCAGCCTCCGCCAGATGGCGGCATCCCATGGCGTTGATCTCATAGGCGCGCGTAGGGTCAAGCTCGCAGCCGTCCACGTTGGTCCACGCTGCGGTGTGCAACACCACGTCGGCCGCAATGGCCCCAAGATGTTGAAGAACTTCCTCCCGTTTGGTTACGTCGAGCTGAGCTCTGGTGAGGGCCACCACGTGGTCCCCCGCGCCAGCGCAGACCCGTTGCAGTTCCTGGCCCAATTGACCGTTGGCTCCAGTGATGAGCACACGCATGTCAAAGGTCCACTTGTTCAGCGAGGCGCCGCAGATAAACACCATATGTGGACTTACCATATGCCTTGGCGAGGGCGGTGAGCTGAGTGTGATCTATCCAACCCTGGCTGTACGCAATCTCTTCCAAGCAGGCGATCTGTTCCCCTTGACGTCGCTCCAACACGTGTACGAACTGCGACGCTTCCAGCAATGATTCATGAGTGCCGGTGTCCAACCAGGCCATGCCGCGCCCCATTTCGCTGAGCCGGGCCGTACCCTTGTCCACATAAGCCCGATTGACGTCGGTGATCTCGAGTTCGCCGCGCTCAGAGGGTTGCAGCGCGGCCGCAATGTCCACCACTGAGTTGTCGTAGAAGTACAACCCGGTGACCGCCAAATTCGATTTGGGAAATGCGGGCTTCTCCTCGATAGAGATGATGCGCCCCTGGCTGTCTACCTCGGCCACGCCATAACGGTCCGGGTCGGTGACCACGTATCCAAACAGGCTGGCACCCCCATCGCGTTCCACTCGGGCAACCTCGTCACGCAACATCTCCGACAGCCCATGACCATGGAAGATGTTGTCACCGAGCACCAGACACGACGCCTGGTCCCCCACGAACTCAGCGCCGATGATGAACGCCTCGGCCAAGCCGTTGGGAGCCGATTGTTCCGCGTACTCGAAGCGCACACCGATATCACTACCGTCGCCCAGCAAGCGTTGGAACAAGGGCAGATCGTGGGGGGTGGAGATCACCAAGATGTCGCGAATGCCAGCCAACATCAGCACCGACAAGGGGTAGTAGATCATCGGCTTGTCGTACACCGGCAACAGTTGTTTGGACACCGCACGGGTGACGGGGTGAAGGCGGGTACCACTACCGCCGGCGAGAACAATGCCCTTCATGGCGGCGCACATTAGCGGGGGGACGATCAGGGGCAGCGCTTGCCCACTGCGGCGTCGTTGGCGTCGCCTTCATCCACGATGGATCGTAAGGGTTTGTCACGTAGGCCAGCGAAGGAAGTGCCGGGCTCCAGTTCCATGTCCACACCAGCGAGTGAATCATCCGGTGCCAACTTGGTGCCCCCGATTACGAATGAAGAAACGTACTGAGCTTCATTGATGGACTCGGGCCGGTAACGGATGAGCGTGAGCTTAGGAACCGCTCTGGCTGATTGCGTAGTGGTATCGGCCCCTGCGAATCCGAGCTGAGTGAGGCGCCGCACCACGCTCTCCGCCAGGGCCGTTTGGTCCGGGGTGGATCCCGTACGCAACGTCACCCGAACGTTGACCTGCGGTGGTTTGAGCGACGCCGGTCCAAATCCGTTGAAGCGGTTGAGCACTTCATTGGCCCGCGTGGGGTCAAGGATCAGCACATCGCGCTTGTCGATGACTTCTGGGGTGGTGGGCAAGACATAGGTTCGCACGGTGTCCGGGTTGATGTTGCGAAACTGTTTGGCCAGTCGCAACAGGTCGGCTCGACTGAGCTTGTCGTCGATGGCAATGGAGCCGATGAGCGCATCGATGAGCCCGGGCAGCTTGCGTGGATCCCGGGCTCCTTTGGACACCGCGCGTTCCAGGGTGTGGCGAAAAAAACCCTGCTGACGTTTGATACGTCCGAAGTCCGATGTGGGATCAGATTTCCACTGTCCGTTGACCTTCTCTTGGTAGCGGCGACTGCGTACGTAGGCCAGAGCCTGATCGCCCACCAGGTTGACGCAGCCCGCGGTGCCGATCTTCAACCCGGTGACGGTGTCTCGCGCTGGCTGCGCCACATACACAGGCACCCCTCCTACGGCGTTCACCACTGCTCGGAACCCCACGAAGTCGACCTCCACATAATGGTTGACCTGGACACCCACCTCTCGTTGGATGGTGCGCAACAATCGGCTGGGGCCACCGTCGAATGCCTGATTGATCTTGTCCTTAGTGCCTATATCGGCCAGCGTGACCCAGAGGTCGCGCGGGATGCTGAGTACACTGACCGAGCCGGTACGGGGGTCCACGTGTAGCAACATCATCGTGTCGCTGCGGCTGCCCACCACCTGCGTGGCGCTGCCGAATGAGGCCTGATCCGTACCTGTGAGATCGGACCTGCTGTCGGAGCCCACCAACAGGATGTTCTGCGGCAAGTCGGAGGCCACTGCCTGCAACGTGCCCTGCTCAATGGCGACGCGCTCTACTCGGCCCAGCGTATGGCCCACCCACCACCACAGCCCGCCTTCCACCAAGATGCCGAGGACCGCCAGTACACATCCCACTACGAGGGCTCCACGGAGCACCCGGCGGACCAACGAAGGTCCTGGCGGTCCACTCACCCTGCGGAGTTGCTCCCAGTCGTCGTCCACGAAGCGATGATCCTACGGGTTTGGGGTGGGGTGGGGTTCAGTCGATCGCACTCAGGTGGACCACATCGGCGGCCATCACGGTTCGAGGAACGCTCTCCACGTCTGCCACCACCAGTAATTGGCCATGCTCATCCACGTCCACCGCCAGTCCCGTCCAGCTTCGGTCCGGTAGTTCCACTCGCACGTGACGGCCAACGGTGGCGAGATGCAGTCGCTGGTCGGCCACGATGGACGCAGGTCCGGCGTCCCATTGGGCCAGTCGAGCGGCCAATGCTGAGAGCAGGGCGACGGCCACATCCACGCTGGTGGGGGTGTCGCCGCCACCCATCAGATCACTGATCCACGCCGCCCGCTCGGCCAGCACTCCACTGACGTCAGTGGGTCGTTGGCGGTTGAGCCCGATGCCGATTACCACCGTGCCGGGACCGGCCTCGCAGAGAACGCCGGCCAACTTCCGGTCGCCCAATGACGGCACAATCACATCGTTGGGCCACTTGAGGCAGGGACCAGGGGCGGATGGACCTACCCCCAGCAGGGTCAGCGCATCGAGCACGGCCAAGCCCGCCACCACCGGTACGAGCCCCAGCTGTGCCGACTCAACCGGCTGAACCGGCAACAGCACGGAACCGGTGAAGGCGCTGGCCGCCGGGGTGACCCACGTACGGTCCAGCCGGCCCCGTCCGGCGCTCTGATGGTCGGCAATCAGAACGGTGGGAGCTTGCTCGCCACCCCTTGCCCGCTCCCCCAGTGTGGTGTTGGTGGATGGGCATTCCTCCACCCATTCGACGGCCCACGTCCCCACGGCAAACATGCCACTGACAGTTGCGTTGGCACTCAACCGACTTTTTAGTTCCGCTTGCCTGGCAGAGGGGGTCATATTGCGGCGAGGATAGGCCCCCCATGTCCGAGAAACTGCTCAAGAAGATCCTCATCGCCAACCGCGGCGAGATCGCTGTCCGCGTCATCCGCACCGCCAGGGAGATGGGCATCGCCACCGTCGCGGTCTATTCCGAAGCCGACCGCAACGCCCTCCACGTTCGCCTGGCCGATGAGGCATACGCCCTTGGTGGCAACACCAGCGCCGAGAGTTACCTCAACACCGAAGCCATCCTCGATGCCATCACCAAGTCCGGGGCTGATGGCGTCCACCCCGGCTATGGGTTCTTTTCCGAGAACACCGACTTTGCCCGGGCCATCACCGAACGCGGCGTGGCCTTCATCGGCCCGCCCCCATCGGCCATCGACGTGATGGGCGACAAGGTGAGTTCGCGCATCGCCGCCCAGGCGGCCAACGTGCCCATGGTGCCGGGCACCACGGAGTTTCTCAAAGATCACCACGACATCGTGGCCTTCGGGGCACAGTTCGGCTATCCGCTGGTGATCAAGGCGGCGTTCGGTGGGGGCGGGCGAGGCATGAAAGTGGTCCGTAGCGCTGATGAGGCGGAGTCGCAGTTGGCCTCAGCCCAGCGCGAAGCCAAGTCGGCGTTTGGTCGCGACGAGGCCTACATCGAGCGCTACCTCACCTGGCCACGCCATATCGAGATGCAGATCATCGGCGACCAGCACGGCAACGTAGTGTGGGTGGGAGAACGCGATTGCTCCGCCCAACGTCGCCATCAAAAACTCATTGAGGAGTCACCGGCACCGAAGTTCAGCCAGGAACTACGTGAGGCAATGGGCGAGGCGTCAGTGAAGTTGGCCAAAGCGGTTGGATACTTCAACGCAGGCACGGTGGAGTTCATCTACGAAGACGGCGCATTCTTTTTCTTGGAGATGAACACCCGCCTCCAGGTGGAGCACCCCGTAACGGAAATGATCACCGGTATCGATTTGGTGGAGTGGATGATCCGGGTGGCATCGGGTGAGCCGCTCCCCATGACGCAAGACGAGGTGAATGAAGCACGACGGGGCCACTCCATAGAGGTTCGGCTCAATGCCGAGAATCCGTCCGGCGGCAAGTTCATGCCGTCACCGGGGCCTATCACCGAGTTCGTACGTCCCGACGGTTTCGGGGTACGCGTTGATGCCGGTTACGAGCCGGGCGACGCCATCAGTCAGTACTACGACAATCTCATCGGCAAACTCGTGGTGTGGGGCAAGGACCGTCCTACGGCCATTGCCAGAATGCTACGCGCGCTGAAGGAAACGAAGATCAGCGGTGTGCATACAACCATCGATGCCGACATCGCCATCTTGTCGCATCCGGATTTCGCGGCGGCTACTCACTCCACCAAATGGGTGGAGGACACGCTCGATCTCAGCGCATTGGTGTCCACCACCGGCACGGCCATGGAGCCCGCCGAGGACGGCCGGGTACGACGCGACCTCGACGTGGAGGTCAACGGCAAGCGGTTCAAGGTGGCGGCGTGGGTGCCCGACACCGGCCCGGTGATGTCAGCCGCGGGTGCTGGCGGCGCAGCGGCCAAACCGAAGCGGGCGGCAGCGGCCCACGGCGGTGCCGCCGGTTCCGGATCAGGATCGGTCACGGTGCCCATGCAGGGCACCATCGTCAAGATCTTGGTGGCTGTTGGTGACACCGTGGAGGCTGGGGCCGCAGTGGTGGTGCTCGAAGCCATGAAGATGGAAAACCACATCAGTGCCGAGAAATCCGGCGTGGTGGCGGAGATCAAGGTCAAGCCGGGCGACACCGTGGGGGCCGGTGACGTGGTGGTCGTCATCGAATGAGTTCACGGGCCCCCAAGGATGCAGCCACCGCCCGCGTCGACACTGATTGCGACGCGTTGTTGGCCCTCAGCCATCAATTGCACGGTCACCCGGAACTGGCGTATGAGGAAGAGCGTTCGGCGGCGTGGGTGGCTGGCTTGTTGTCGCGCGATTCCCGCTTCACTGTCACCACCGGCGTGGCGGGGTTGCCTACCGCGTTCACCGCCACCGCTGGAAGCGGGCCGCTGCACATTGGCATCTGCGCCGAGTACGACGCCCTGCCGGGCATCGGGCATGCCTGCGGGCACAACATCATCGCGGCGGCGGCAGCGGGGGCGGGGTTGGCCTTGGCGGCACTGGCTGACGAACTGGGGATCACCGTCACGGTATTCGGAACTCCCGCCGAAGAGGGCGGCGGCGGCAAGATCTTGATGCTCGACGCCGGCGTGTTCGACGGGGTTCACGCCGCCATGATGGTGCACCCGTCACCGAGTGAAGCTGATC
>JANYHQ010000274.1 GCA_025358985.1 Acidimicrobiales bacterium | reverse complement strand
GATGGCAGCCAGATCGGCATCGCTCACGGCTCGGGCGATGAGCAGCACAGCTTGATCCGGATTTTCCGGCCGGGACACCACGGCTACCACCACGAGTGTTTTCTGGCATTTGGAAGCAAGGTAGCGACCCGTGAATCCTTTCCCGGTGAAATCGTTGCGGTCGCCCTTCTCACACTTGATGCTCTTCTCCACCCCATCGAGGAGGGTGTCCTTGTCTATGGTGCCTGCGTTCTTCGAGTCAATCAGCACCACACCCAACCCGGGCCCGTTGCCGTTGTCGAACTCGGCGAATGACGGGCTGGCGATGATTGTCGGTTGGGCCTTGCCGAGACCGATGAGGTCTTGCGGATCGAGTTGGGTATCGGTCCACTCGGTAGGTACTTCAACGGTGAGTCGGCCCGTGGTGTCGGTGAGCTTGACGAAGTCGCCTGAGCTGGGGGCCGCAGGCGTGTCGGTTGCCGGTACATCGCTCTTGAGCGTCTCGGCGAAGGAAAACACGGCCACCAGGGGTTTTCCGTTGAGTTCGCCTTCAAGCACTTCTTTGGAGTCGAAGCGAACCACCCTGATCGATATGGGTGCGCCTTCGCGGGCGGACCTGAGCACCTTGCAGTACTGGGACAACGTTCCGCCTCCCAGATCCACGCCGTTCAGGGTGGTGATCACGTCCCCGGGCTTCACCCCGGATTTCGATGCCGGTCCACCAGGAGCCACACCGCGGACGAACACTCCTGAAAGCTTGGCCTTCTCATCCACAAACGCCCGTCCGTTGACTCCGATTGACTCTTGGTCGCCCTTTTTCAGCAGATCAACCGTTGGTTTGGCCAGATCGTTGGCAATGGCAAAGAACTGCGAAGTACCGGTTTGGCCTTTGTCGCCACCGGCATAGTTGATCCCGATCACGGCGCCTTCGTTGTCGATGAGTGCACCGCCGGAGTTTCCTGGTTGGATGCTGGCGTCGTGTTCGATCACGTGAGCCACGGAGGCCCAACTCGTATCGCCCTGCGACTTTGCTTTGCTCACCACTCCACGGGTGACGGTGTACTCAGGGTCACCGAGCGGGAAGCCTGCGGCGTACACCTCCAACGGAGGTTCAATCGGTTTCGTCGACCAGGTGAGATACGGATACGGTCCCGGATTTGCCAGTTTGATCACGGCCAGATCGCTGCACTCCGACACACCAAGGACCTTGGCGGCGATTTCATTGCTTTTGTCGCCACCAACCCGCACCGTTATGACGCCGGCTCCTGTCACCACGTGATTGTTGGTCACGATGGTGCCGTCAGCATCGATGATGAATCCTGATCCTGACCCGGCGAAACCGGTGGAACCGGTATCCTGGTCTCGGATCTCGCCTTCCACCAAGATTTGAACTGTGGCCCCCTTGACGCCGCCGAGCGTGGTGACCGCCCCACTTCGCGCCACGGCAGCGGTGGTACTGGCCACCGATGTGGCCGCCGCAACGGTTGGGGTGGGGCCCGCGGCAATAGTTGAGGTAGCACCACCCTTGCCTGATTTGCTCCCCCCACACCCAGCCAGAAGTGCCGCAATCGTCAGCGTGGCGCCGGCACAAACGTATCGTCGAGTGACCATGGGTCCTCTTTTTAGTTGAGCAACCTTGCTTCGTCGAACACCCGCAGCGGCGACAGTCACGCTTGACCACTCTGCGAGCAGTGAAGCGCTACTCGGCCAGTGACAGGTGCGGACGGATAGCGGCGGTATCAACACGACGTATATGCAGTATTCGGTCCGTGCGGATGGACATCAGCTTCACGCTCCACGTGTCCAGTCGAGGACGACGGCCGGGGTCCACCGAGAAAAACGTGGTGAGCGGACCCTCGGGCGAGTAGCCGTCGGCGTCAGCCACGACTTCATTGGTTCCATCGGTGAGTAGCACGGCGAAGGACATGGCTTCACGGTACGAAATGACGCCTGTGGATAACGAGACCCGTTACCGGTGGATGTAGCGGTGGACAACGGAATTGATTGCTGCATGACTATGCATCATTGTGTATGATAATCGGGTGACAACGTCAGTGGGCATCGTTGGTGGGTCCGGCTACGCCGGTGCTGAACTCCTGCGGCTGTTGGCTGGCCACCCCGAGCTGGATCTGGCTTGGGCCACGGGCGACAGCCAAGCGGGTACACGGGTTGCTGATCTGTACCCCAGCCTCGTGGGGGTATATCCGGATCTCATGTTTCACGAGTACAACCCGGTAGATGCCGAGCACGTTGATGTGGTGTTCTTGGCGCTCCCACACGGCAAGAGCCAGGAACTGGTGCCGGACTTACGCACGCGGGTTTCACACATCGTCGACATCGCTGCTGATTTCCGCCTCAAGGATGCTGGCCTCTACCCGACGTGGTACGGCGAGGCGCACGCCTGCCCGGAGCTGTTGGCACAGTCCGTGTACGGATTGCCCGAATTGCATCGCCCAGCCCTCGCCACGGCCACACTCATCGCAGTGCCCGGGTGTTATCCCACAGCGGCCACCCTGGCACTGGAACCACTGGTGAGACATGGGGTCATCGAGCGGACCGGGGTGGTGGTCAATGCCTCATGTGGCGTTACGGGTGCGGGCCGTACTCTCAAACACGCCAACCTGTACGGAACGGTTGCGGAAAATTACGAGGCCTACGGGCTGCTCACCCATCGCCATACCCCCGAGATGGAGCAGAACATTGGCGCCCAGGTGCTTTTCACCCCGCACTTGCTACCCATGTCCCGGGGCATTCTGGCTACCTGTTATGCCCGACCCACAGGGGCTACCACCACCGGCGAACTGCTGGCGTTGCTGCGACACGTGTATGCCCAGGAACCATTCGTCAAGGTGCTGGACAGCCCACCGTCCACCAAAGCAACGGCCGGCACCAACCTGTGCCTCATCACCGCGCGCTACGACGAGCGAACCAACACCGTGGTGGTCATTTCGGCCATCGACAACTTGGTGAAAGGAACCGCCGGTGGAGCCATTCAATCGCTGAACATCGCGCTGGGTTTTCCGGAAACGTTGGGCCTGCCCATTGTGGGGACGTACCCGTGAGTTCGTTGCCACCAGGGGTATCGGGATCCGATCTTGGTCCGGAGGAGAAGACGGCGGTGCTCATCGAGGCATTGCCGTACATCACCCGCTTCCGAGACACCACGGTGGTGATCAAGTATGGAGGCAATGTCCTCTCCGGGGTTTCGGCAGCCGATGAAAGCGAAGCTCTCCGTCTGTTCGCCGAGGATGTGGTGCTCATGCGCCAAGTGGGCATGAAGCCGGTGGTGGTTCACGGTGGTGGGCCTCAGATCGGCGAGATGCTCACCAAGCTCAACATCACCAGCGAATTCCGCAACGGCTTGCGGGTCACCGATGCCGAAACCCTGGATGTGGCCCGCATGGTGTTGGTGGGTCGCGTCAATCGCGACATCGTCAGCGCCATCAACACTCACGGTGCGTTGGCCGTTGGTGTGTCGGGAGAGGACGCCAGGCTCATCCGGGCCACCACCCTGGATCCCGAGCTCGGATTCGTGGGCCACATCACTGAAGTTGACCCCACACTGTTGCATCGCTTGTTGGCCGAGGAGCTGATTCCTGTCATCGCCACCATCGGCACCGATGACCAGGGTCAGGCGTACAACATCAACGCCGATACTGCTGCGGGAGCCATTGCCGCGGCGCTCCACGCCGAGAAGCTCGTGTACCTCACCAACATCGAAGGGCTTCGACGAGATGTGGCTGATCCAGCGTCGCTCATCTCCACCATTGAGGTTCAGGAGTTGGCCGCCATGCTGGAGGATGGATCACTGGAGGGGGGCATGATCCCCAAGGTGGAGAGTTGCGTCCACGCCGTGCGCAACGGGGTGGCCAAGGCTCACATCCTCGATGGACGGGCACCCCATGCGCTGTTGCTCGAGATTTTCACTACACGCGGCATTGGCACACAGGTCACCAACGGGGGAGAATTCGAATGAACATAAGTACACATATCACCAATCCACTGAACGCCGCCCATGTGGATGCCATCGCTGCCGTCCCGGGAGCAGATGAGGCAACGTACTGCCCGCTGATGCCTACGTTCGGGGCGCCCACCACCATGTTTGTACGTGGGCAGGGTAGCGAGTTGTGGGATGGGCATGGGAAGCGATACCTGGACTTCCTGTGCGGGTTGGCAGTCACCGGGCTGGGTCACTCTCACCCGGAGGTGGCTGATGCAGTGTACGAGCAGGCCCGCACCCTGCTCCATGTGTCCAACCTGTTTGCCACCAGCGTGGGACCTCAGGTGGCCATGCATCTTGACCACCTGCTGGGTGGGGGCGGACAGATCTTTTTTGCCAACTCCGGCGCCGAAGCCAACGAGTGCGCCATCAAGGTGGCCCGCAAATGGGGCGGTCACGGCAAGCATGTGGTGATCAGTGCATTCGGTAGCTTCCACGGGCGGACCCTGGCCACACTGCACATGACCGGGCAGCCATCCAAACACGAAGCATTTCAGCCCTTGCCGGAAGGCTTCCGCCATGCGGTGTGGGCGGATGTGGCTGATGTCGAGCGCATGATCGACCCCACTGTTGCAGCGATCATGATCGAGCCGATTCAGGGTGAAGGCGGGGTGATGCCGGCACCGGCTGGATACTTGGCTGACCTTCGCCGCCTGTGTGACGAACGCGATCTTCTGTTGATGGTGGATGAGATCCAAACCGGTCTGGGCCGCACCGGCAAATGGTGGGGCTTCCAGCACCACCTCGCCGATGGCGTTCGTCCGGACGTGGTCACCGTTGCCAAGGCACTCGGCAACGGCATGCCTATTGGTGCCTGCTGGGCACGGCGCGAAGTCGCCGCCGCGTTCCAGCCGGGTGATCATGGCTCCACCTACTCAGGCCAGCCGATGGCCGCCAGCGCCGCCCTGAAGGTTCTCCAGATCATGCAGCGTGACAACATTCCAGCCATGGCTACTCGTGCCGGAGACCGTATGCGCGCTGAACTTCTCGACGTGCCCGGAGTGGCGGACGTACGAGGAACCGGACTGCTGTTGGCGGCGGAACTGTCGGCTGGCAACGCCAAGGAGGTCTATGCCAAGGGTATGGAGTTGGGCCTTGTTACCAACGCTGTCACCAACACGTCACTGCGAATCGCCCCACCATTGAACATCTCCGATGGACACATCACAGAGGGCATTGCCATCTTGGCGCAGGCCATTAGAGAGGCGCAACCGTGAGCGTTAGGCACTTTTTGGAAATCGACGACCTCACGCCGGATGAACTCATCGCAGTCCTCGATGCGTCTGAGAAGCCACATGCGCCGCTGCTGGCGGGCAAGGGGGTGGCGCTCATTTTCGAGAAGCCGTCGTTGCGTACACGCAACTCGTGTGAGATGGCCGTAGTACAACTCGGAGGGCATCCGGCTGCCATATTCGATGCTGAGGTGAGCCTTGACCGTCGCGAATCCACCGAAGACGTCACCCGAACGCTGATGGGGTACTACGACGCCATCGCCGCCCGGGTGTTCGAGCACGCCCAGTTGGAGCGGATGGCGTCGGTATCGAGCGTGCCCGTGATCAACCTGCTGTCCGATGCGGGCCATCCGGTCCAGGCGCTGGCAGACCTGCTCACCATCCGCCAGCACGTCGGCGCGCTTCGGGGGATCACCATCGCTTGGGTCGGCGACTTCTCAAACGTGGCTCGTTCCCTCAGCCTGGGCGCCGTGGCCCTGGGCACACACGTCCGCCTATCGTGCCCGCCTGGGTACGGCCCCACCAACATCGACCTTGATCACGTGATGTCCCGGGCACAGCATGGCGCCACCATCACAGTCTGGCCAAGGCCGGCGGAGGCAGTCACCGGGTCTCATGTTGTGTCCACAGACGCGTGGTACTCCATGGGTCAGGAGGATGAGCGGGAAATTCGTAAGCGCGCCTTCGAAGGTTTCCGGGTAGACGGCGCGTTGATGGCCGAGGCCGAACGCGGTGCCATTTTCTTGCACTGCCTTCCCGCCCACCGGGGAGAAGAAGCCACATCAGACGTTCTCGATGGGCCATCGAGTCGAATCTGGCCGCAGGCTCATAACCGTATGCACACGTTCAGGGGTTTGCTGGCATGGCTGTGCGCATAAATCGATCTGTTGTCGATGCCACCAAGGCAGAGGCAGTGCTGGCCGAACGCAAGGTACCGGACCGAGTCGAACGAGACCGCGCCGACGGAAATCGCTTGGCCAAGCCCCAACGCCAGCACCGCATCGCCCGGTTACTGGAACAGCATGCCGTCACCAGTCAAAGCCAACTCGTGGATCTGCTGGCCGCCGATGCAGTGGTTGCCACCCAAGCCACCGTCAGTCGAGATCTCGAAGACATGGGAGCCGTCAAGGTTCGCGTTCCCGGAGGAGAACTGGTCTACGCAGTTCCCGAAATGCCAGTAGCCCAGGTGGCCCCGGAAGATCATTTACGACGGGTGTTCGGTGATTGGGTGGTAGACGTGGCGCATTCGTTGAATCTGGTGGTGTTACGCACTCCGCCTGGCTCCGCCCATGTCGTGGCCAGCGCACTGGATAGGGCTGGACTGGAAGACATCATCGGCACAGTGGCGGGCGACGACACGGTGCTGGTGGTGGCGTCGGAGTTGGTGGGCGGTATGGCTCTCAGCCAACGAATGCGCCACCTCGCCGGTCTGTGAAGTACATCTCTGGTCGGCTCACAATATGTGTGCTTATTATTACGTTGGCATGGTTTTGTGGGCAGGGTCGCACGACCGCCAGCCCAGCCGATACTGCGAGTGGCACAGGAGTCACGCAAGCGGCAGGAAATGGCCGCACCGGTTGGTATCCCAATCAGCCGCAGCTCAGTCCAGCGGATGTGAACAGTCCGGAGTTCGGGCTGCGATGGACAGCCCAAGTACGGGGTCAGATCTACGCGCAGCCGGTGGCCCACAACGACACCATCGTGGTGGCCACCGAGGACAACGTCGTTGCTGGCATTGAC
>JANYHQ010000688.1 GCA_025358985.1 Acidimicrobiales bacterium | reverse complement strand
AAGCGGATCTGCGGGTTCATACGGCCACTGGACGCCACCACTTCGCCGGTGGCCAGATCGCACAGATGACCAGCGATGGTGGTGGAACCTATGTCCACGGCCACTCCATAGATGGTGTCCACAAATCCGGGCCAGACCGCCACCACCTGATCGCCGCCACTACCGTCATCATCAGTACGCAGAGCAACTGTGGCGGCCCGCTCGTCGTTGGCCAGTGCTGGTTGGATAAGCGGAAGTGTCCGCATCGACACCGCCGACGCAATACGGCCATGCTGATCCTTAAGCGCGCTGATGATGGCTTCGGCGGTGGAAGGCTCATCTCCTAGTACCGGTGCGGGCACCACCACATAAGCGAGTGACACCAATGGGTCGATTACGAGGTCCACCAGATCCACGCTTTTGCGCACTACCTGGCGATGCACTTGGCTCTCTGCGGGCACGTCGATGACGGCATCACCCTCGATGAGTGCAGCACACCCCAGACGATGCTCGTTACCCAGCGGTCGGCGACCCTTGTACGCAATTTCGGTGGCGTTTCTGGCGCTGAGGGCATTCCCTAGAGCGTCAATGCCCCATTTGGCGAATACACCAGTACTGGGCACCACCTGGCAGCGCCCGCAGATGCCGCGACCACCACATACCGAGTCGAGATCAACGCCGAGGCGCCGAGCCGCAGCCAGCACGGTGGTGCCTGGATCGACCTCGATCTCGAGGCCCGACGGGGTGAACACGACACGGGGCATGGCCAGCAGTCTGCTGTGTTTCTACTCGACGGGCCGACGACGGCGACGACCGTCACGAGCTGCTGCGCCACGGTCGCCTCCGGCGTCTGGATCGCGGAATTGACGGATCCACGCGGCACAGTCTCGGTCATGACCCATGAGCACGTCGGCGGCCTTGATGGCGGATTTCACCTCATCATGCAAGGGACTCATGATGGCCGAAGTCATGCCGTTGGAGATGGCCATGGACAAGAAGGTGCCGGTGATGGCATGACGATTCGGGAGTCCGAAACTGACATTGGATCCGCCGCATGTGGTGTTCACGCCGAGTTCCTCGCGCAGGCGCCGCAACAACGCAAACACCTGTCGACCGGCGGTGCCCATGGCCCCGATGGGCATCACCAACGGATCCACCACCACATCAGCGGCGGGGATGCCGTAGTCCGATGCTCGCCGCACGATTTTCTGGGCGATTGAGAATCGCACGTCGGGATCTTCCGAGATACCTGTCTCATCGTTGGATATGGCGACCACAGCGGCGCCGTACTTGGCCACCAACGGCAGTACCCGCTCCATTTGTTCGTCTTCGCCGGTAACCGAGTTCACGAGGGCCTTGCCCTGATACACGGCGAGCCCCGCTTCTAGTGCTTCCACGATGGATGAGTCGATGGACAGCGGCACGTCCGTCACCGACTGCACCAACGTGATGGCGCGGGCCAGCAATGCGGGCTCGTCGGCCAATGGAATGCCGGCGTTGACATCGAGCATATGAGCCCCTGCCGCCACCTGGGCAATGGCATCGGCCTCCACCCGGCTGAAGTTGCCCGCCTTCATCTCTTCAGCCAACAGTTTTCGGCCGGTGGGGTTGATGCGCTCGCCGATCATGACGAATGGTCGATCGAAGCCAATGATTACTTCGCGGGTGGCGGAACTGAGCACAGTGTGAGTAGGCGGACGAGTCACGGAGTGCTTTCCCAACCGCCGTTGGCCACCATGTTGTTGACTCGTTCGCGTGTGTACTCGGCGTCGATGCGGGCCGCTTCGGCGGTGACTTCGGCCGCGAGATCGTCGCTGCAGATACGAGTGACGCGGCGCCATTCTGCTATGTACGCATCTGATTCGGTGAGCCCCGCCACCATGGCGGCGCGGTCGATGTCACGCTCGAATCGCTGATCCAGCACACCGGCGTGGCGGGCTCGCCCCGCCTGGGCGTTGACCTGGGCGGGAATGTCACGCCACAAGATGGTGACGAGCTTGGCCGCCATCAGGCGTGCATGCGGGTACGGCGCTCCAGCACGAGTTTCTTGGCCATCTCGGCCGCTACCGCAGCATCTCGGCAGTAGGCATCGGCGCCAATGGCAATAGCAAATTCTTCATTGAGCGGAGCCCCGCCAAC
>JANYHQ010000660.1 GCA_025358985.1 Acidimicrobiales bacterium | reverse complement strand
CGATGGTGGACCGCGATCCGCTTGATACGTGGACATATGGATCTGTCACACTGCTGGGTGATGCCGCCCACCCGATGTATCCGGTGGGATCAAACGGTGCCTCGCAAGCCGTTCTTGACGCGCGAGCCATCGGTGACGCATTGGCGCAGGAGCCCACCATTGCTGGCGCACTGGAGCGCTACGAAGCAGACCGGCGTATGAAGACCGCTGCCCTGGTGATGATGAATCGTCAACATGGGCCCGAGCGTGTATTGGACATGGCAGAGCAACGGTCCCCTGCCGGATTCACCGACATTGGCGACGTGTTCGCCGAAGGTGAGCTCGAAGCGGTGTCAGCCGAGTACAAACAGGTGGCCGGACTCCTGCGTAGCCCACTTCAACGGACGTGCATTCCACCGTCCACCAGCAGTACGTCGCCGGTGCAATAGGCCGCCGTGGCCAAGTACAAGCAGGCTTGGGCACAGTCCTGCGGTTGCCCCGAACGCTTCAACGGTGCCATGGCCGTGACCGCCTTACGTACCTCATCCCAGTCCTCGGTCCACGGTGTGTCCACCAACCCTGGAGCCACTGCATTTACCCGGATCTCCGGGCCCAGTACGTTGGCCATGAGAACGGTGAGATGGTTGAGCGCCGCCTTCGACACCGCATACGGGATGGACGACCCGGCCGCTTTCACTCCCGCTAGCGAAGTGACATTGACAATGGATCCAGCCCCCGTGGCCTTGAGCGCCGACACGGCCGCCCGTGACACGTGCCAGGTCCCCAACACGTTGACATCGAGGATGCGCCGGAACAAGGCGTCGGTGACTGCTTCCAAGTCGGCGTGGGGGATGACCTTGGTGAATCCGGCGTTGTTGACCACCACGTCGAGTCGCCCGTAGCGCTCCACGGTGGCTGCCACCAAGGCCCGGGCCTGATCGTCATCGCTGACATCGGCCTGGACGTAGATGGCATCGGGAAGCGACGCCGCCACCGCCGTACCGTCAGCCACCGACGACACCGAATTGACCACCACCTGGGCGCCTTCGGCGGCAAAGAGCCGAGCAGTGGCTTCGCCGATGCCGCTGGCCGAACCGGTGATGAGTGCCACTTTGCCGCTGAGTTGTCCCGTGCGTTGTTGTCCCATGGGCTGAGGATAGCTACTGGTAGTTGATGAACACCGGTACGGGCACGATGGGCAGGACATCGACGGGCTGCAACATGGGCGTGTCGTTGAGGAAGAACAGCTTGAACCCGGTGAGCGTGGTGGGCATGCCGGCTTGGGCCACCTTGTACGAGTTCAGTTTCGTTTCGGGAGGGCCAAATCCGTCCATGTTCACCAACAACCGCACCGATGGATTGGGCACGATGGTCTCTGGATTGGACACCATGAAGTCCCGAAAACGATGAACGATGAGCAGCTTTGGTCCGATGTTGCGATCAGCCACTGTCTTGGTGAGCAGGTCGATACCGAACTGGATATGGGCGGCCGTCATAGAGCCCACCTTGGTGCCGGGCTTGACGCCGGTGGGCATGTCCCATTCCGGGTCCAGGGCCAAGTGCACATCCGGTTCATTCAGCCACGGCTGCAGGTAGGGCAGTTCCTCGGGCACACTGCTCCAGCCCACCTGCACGTCGAGGATGAGCAGGCAACCCGCCCCCCGGGCCCAGCCAAGGACTTGGTTGATGACCTTGGACCCCATCCGCAATCGGTGCGTTTTGGACTTGCCCGGTGCGGCCTGGGCGGCGATGGCAATGAGTTCCATGGCGCAGCGCGTAGGCGTGGCCGGGTCGGCGACGCGCCATTTGTTGGTGCGGGCGATGAGCTCGGGAATCATCTGTTGCGGAGGATTGGCGCCCAGTGCCCCCATCCGATTCGACAGCGGGTTGCCGTAGTAAGCGATGATCCGACAGCCCGCACCACCTGCGGGGAGGCCGCATATCGGGGCCAACGACGGGTCGGTGGAGGGCACCATGGAGGTGGTGGTGGCACTGAGCAGTGGGGGGACCACCGTGGACGAGGGTGGCACCGTGGGCCCGGTGGTGGCTGGTAGGGCCAGCGTGTCGAGCGTGGTGGCGATGCCTTGGGCCTCCGTAGGGGGGCCCCCATCGGTGGAGACCTGGGCCCGGGCCAATGCCGCGGTGCCAAGCGCCAACGCCACCAGGAGTCCGAGCGTTCTGAGAGCAAGACGCATAACCTCGCAAATCTACTGGTGATGGCGACGGCCACGGCACCTCTTCAGTTACTGCGTTTCCCACTTCTACGGGCGGCGTTTCTCACTTTAATTCACTGCGTTCCGGGACCGATCGGGACCCGAAGTCGATGTCATCCTCGAAGCACCTGATGGACGCATCGTTGCCTGTGAAGTGAAGGCTGGACAGGATGCCGGTGCTGATGACTTCCGATGGTTG
>JANYHQ010000645.1 GCA_025358985.1 Acidimicrobiales bacterium | reverse complement strand
AGATGGTGGGTGCAAAGAGTACGCCGGGTGGGGTGGGGGTCTGCTTGACTCCAGCCGATGACGATGGCAAAGAACAACTCGTGGCACGTGTTGCGCCACCGAGATTTGCGCTACGCCGTGTTGGCATCGTTCTTGGCTGCAACGGCCTCCACCATGCAGGTCTCGGCCATCGGCTTCGTGCTCTACAAGGCCACCGGGTCCAAGGCCGACCTGGGACTGCTTGGCCTGGCCGAATTCCTCCCGTCCTTCCTCTTGGTACTCATCACCGGCAGCTTCGCCGATCGTCACAGCCGCCGACTCATCGCCGTAGTGGCCCTCAGCATGGAAGTGGTGGTGGCCGTTGGCCTCGTGATCGGTGTCCATCGAGGCATCACCACGGTGGCCCCATTCCTCATTGCCGCGTTGATGTACGGCAGCGCCAAGGCCTTCCAGGCACCGGCCACCCGCCCTCTCATCGCCATGCTCTGCCCGCCTGAAGAATTGCAAGCGGCCATACCAATTGGTTCATTGTCTTGGCAGTCTGCGTCCATCGTGGGCCCCGTACTCGGCGGCATTCTTGCCGGATGGCGAGCGGAAGCGGCATTCGCAGCAGTCGGAGCGATCTATGCCGGCGCAGTGGTGGCACTGCTGTTGATCCCATCAGAACGAACCAGAGTGAAGCGCTTGATGGAAGAACAGCCCACCCTGTCGCATGCGCTGGAGGGATTGCGCCTCATTCGTACCCAGCCGGTGGTATTCGGTGCAATATCGCTCGACCTCATGGCCGTGCTCTTCGGAGGCGCCGTTGCCCTATTGCCGGCGGTAGCGCAAGACATGCTGCACGTAGGTGGGTTCGGCTATGGGTTGCTGCGCGCCTCTACCGGCATTGGCGGAGTGATGATGGGTCTCATTCTCGCCGCAAAGCCGTTGGATGGACGGGTGGGTCGTGTCCTGCTGGTGGCCGTCGGAGTGTTTGGCGCATGCACGGTGGTGCTCGGCCTGTCACACAACTACGCGCTCAGCTTCATGATGTTGCTCGTGCTGTCAGCGGCCGACATGGTGAGTGTGTACATCCGCGGCACGCTGGTTCCCCTGGCCACTCCCGACGAATTGCGGGGCCGAGTCACGGCGGTGGAACAGGTGTTCATCGGGGCGTCGAATGAGTTGGGGGCGTTTGAATCCGGGTTCGCCGCCGCCTGGCTGGGCTTGGCCCCCGCCATTGTCTTGGGAGGGGTGGCCACCTTGGCGGTAGTGGGCGTGTGGTGGAGGTTCTTCCCCAAACTGCGCGACGTAGACCACTTCATGGATGTGGTGCCGGTCCCCTGACGCGAACCACCGCTCAGCCAGGGGGGGCGGCCGAGCGGATTGGCTCTGGACAGACGATACGGAAGGCAAGCTGTATCTGTCCAACAGGTTGAAAGGATACTTTCAATCTCCTCAAACGATGAGATTGGGAACGCTTGATGCACTATCTACCTACTGGTAGGTAGGCTGCGTCTTGTGCCTCAGGATGTCGACCTCCCCCTGCTCAGCCAACTCGCCCCAACCGCCGAGCGGTTGTACGAACGCCATCTCGCCACGTGCAAGCCGTGGTATCCGCATGAAGCCGTGCCGTATTCGCTGGGGCGAACCTTCGCCCCTGACTACACATGGGATCCCGAAGATTTCGTCCTTCCCGATGCTGTACGCAGTGCGCTCTTCGTCAACCTACTGACTGAGGACAATCTGCCGTACTACTTCGAGACGATCAATCGGATGTACGGCCGCGAGGACATCTGGCGGACCTGGTCTCACCGGTGGACGGCGGAGGAAAATCGTCACGCCATTGCCATCCGGGACTATCTCACGGTCACTCGGGCCATCGATCCCAAAGCCCTCGAGGATGCCCGTATGGCGCAGATGAGCGGCGGTGAAGTCCCCCAGCCTGACAGTGCCATCGATGGGTTTGTGTATGTGGCCTTACAAGAATTGGCCACCCGCATTGCGCACCGCAACACCGGCAAATTGCTGCTGCAGGGCGCTGGCGATCATCCCGGTGCCCAGTCCGGTTACGACGTCATGGCCCGAGTGGCGGCCGATGAAAACTTTCATTACCTCTTCTATCGAGACATCACCACCGAGGCCATCAAGGTGGATCCGTCGGCTGTGGTGTGCGCCATCGAGCGGCAGGTGAAGGATTTCGAGATGCCCGGCTCCGGCATCATCGGGTTCGCCAAGCACGCCGCCGCCATCGCCAACGTGGGTATCTACAACTTGATGCTGCACCATGAGCAGATCCTGGTGCCGGTGGTACTGCGGCATTGGGCGCTGGAGAAGATCGAGGGTCTCAACGCCGAGGCTGAGCAAGCCCGTATCCGAATCATCCGCCAAATCGAGCGGCTCGGCACCCTGGCCCGGCGCCTCAGTGAACGGGCTCGCACCACCGCCGAGCGTGCTGCCGAGCGCGGCGAAGCCCAGTTCGTCCTCGCCTAAGGCAGCGAATTTGCCGCCCGGGACGCAATCCACGCCCGAGAAGTGCCCTCGGGTCGGG
>JANYHQ010000610.1 GCA_025358985.1 Acidimicrobiales bacterium | reverse complement strand
GAAAACTGTTTCGAACGACATACCGGGCCGCGATGTTGTGTTCACTGTTCAGAGCGGCACGACTGCAAGCGTCAGTGCAGCTATCAGTTCCACATCATCTGCGACGCTGACCGTTCGTCGCCCTGACGGCAGAATCGTCCTGAGCCAGAACATCTTCAGTCAAACGTCGGTTGTCTTTCCGATGTCAGTGGTGAATCAGCCTTATGTGCTGCTTGTCGACTTCTTGGACATAGGGACTGGGTCCGTGACGTTGGGGCTGCCGGCTGTTCTCGATCCGCTTGCATCGACCGTTGGTGCGACGTGGCTGAGTTCCTATTTCAAATGGTTTCAGAGGCAGTTTGCTGATCCAGTGAATTCTACGACGGGTTCCTTCGTTCACGGACAGACTGACCTTACGCTGCCCGGTCGCGGTGTGCCATTCACGTTAACAAGGTCGTACGACTCAAGGTCATCAGGTACTTCAGCCCTCGGCCTCGGGTGGGATCATTTGTACAACCAAACCCTGACGATAGGTACCGACGATTCCGCGCAGTGGAAACCGGGAACTGGCGGACAGGTTCTGTTCCCCGCAAACGGCACGGGAGGTTTCGTCACCCCACCAGGTATCGTCGGCACTCTTACTGTGGCGGCAGGAGGCGGCTGGAATTTGGATGACCTTCACGGCATGGTCAACAAGTTCGATGCAACCGGCCTTCTCATCTCACAGAAAGACCGGTCCGGCCAAGGTCTCACGTTCACCTACGCGAACGGCAAATTGACGTCAGTCTCCGACGCCGCCGGAAGAGTCTCGCAATTCACGTATGGCACAACTGGAGCGGCCCTCGACCGTTTGACGGGCGTCGCTACTGCTGGTCCGCGAAGCGTGTCGTTCAGTTATGCCAGCGTTGCGGGTCAACCACGCTTGGTTGGGTTCGTTGATGCCCTTGGCAAGGCGACCACGTACAGTTACGATGCTGCGGGCCGTTTATCGAGCGAGATCGACCAGAACAGCAATACAGTTGTCACCAATGTGTACGACCCAGCGGGCCGCGTAGTTGACCAAACGGATCCGCTCGGAAATCACAGTTTGTTCAGCTGGAACGACACTGCCGGAACCGGTTCGATGACAGATGCCGCTGGAGCTGTTCAAACACATTCATCCGTTGGTGGTGCTGTTACGTCAACCGCCGCACCCTCTGGTACCCAATCGATGCAATACAACCCTGCGCTTGACGTGACGTCGTTTGCTGACGCTCTGGGAAACGTGTGGAGCGCGACATACGACTCGCGAGGCAACATGTTGTCACGCACTTCGCCATTGGGATTGATCGAATCCTGGACCTACGACGTACTGAACAATCCGCTCACCCATGTGGATGCGCGCGGCAACACGACGACTATGACCTACGACGCTGCGGGGCGTCAGCTCACCGAGGTGCGACCGCTCGGGGTCAATCTGGCCTGGTCGTGGAACGCTGATGGCACGTTGGCATCCTCAACTAGTCCTCGTGGCGGCGTTAGTCTGTACACGTATGATACGTCTGGGAACCTGGCGTCACAAGTGTCCCCGTTGGGCTTAAGAACCACATACGCATATGATGTCTCAGGCCGGGTGGTCACGATTACTGAACCAAGAGGCAACGTCGCTGGCGCTACTGCAACGAATTTTCAACAGAAATTCACCTACGATGCAACTGGGAACGTGCTCACCACGACTGACGCCCTGGGCCGCGTTACCTCGAACGTCTATGACAGTGCTGGCCGCAAGACAAAGACAACCGAGCCCGACACCGGTGTGACTTCATACGTCTACAACGCTGCAAACGAATTGCTCTCGGTCACCGCACCAAACGGCGGAGTCACGACGTATCAGTATGACGCACGTGGGTTACGCACGACAGAAACATCACCAACCGGGGCTATCACGACGTTCGCCTACGACCCGTCCGGAAGAAAGGTGTCACGGGTTGAGCCACGCGGCAACGTTTCTGGTGGCACTCCGGCCTCATTCACATCGACCTTCACCTACGACGGTGAGGGGCGAATGCTCACCTCAACGGACCCGCTCGGAAGGCTCACTTCGAACACCTTCGATAGTCAAGGACGCCAGATAGCCCAGGTGCGGCCTAACAGCTCAGTCTCCATGGCCTATGACCAAAACGGAAACCTCACCTCCACCACGTCCGAAGCTGGCACCACGCTCATGTCATTCGATGCTTTGAACCGGACGGTATCGTCGACGGACCTCCGCGGAAAGACGTCCACCTTCGAATACGATGCCGCTGGCAATTCGGTCGCAACGATCGACCCGCTAGGCCGACGCTCCACATCGGTGTTCGACGCCGATGGTCGAATGACTTCGTCGGTAGATGCCAGGGGGACCGCCCCTGGCGCCAATCCAACAGACTTTCAAATGGCGTACACCTACGACGCAGCGGGCAATCAACTCACAGCAACCGATCCAATCGGCAATACGACAACCTCTACATACGACCGTGTCAGCAATCGGGTCACGGCCAAAAACCCGCGACTACAGACCACGACGTACACCTTTGACTCGATGAACCGCACGACCGTTGTAAGCGCACCCGTCATCGGCGCCACTACGTATGCGTACTCGACGATGGGATTTGTTACCTCGCGAACTGATCCGTTGCTGCGAGTCTCGACCTGGAACTATGACGTGGTTGGTCGTGAAACGAAACGTACGGACCCGCTCGGACGTTTCTTCACTACGACCTATGACATTGCCGGAAACACCACTCAGGTCGTGGACGCGAAGGCCAACGCAGCGGCGAACCCGACCCTCGGTTCAACGACGTTC
>JANYHQ010000594.1 GCA_025358985.1 Acidimicrobiales bacterium | reverse complement strand
GTGGAACCGCAGTGGTCGTTGATGTTGAGCCCGTCAGGCTGGTTGTGCAGCACCACCACGTGTGCGCCCAGGGCTCGGACCACCTCGGGCGCCACCTCTGATGCTGCTCCGTGCGCGCAATCGAGCACCACGGTGAGACCGTCCAGCGTGCGGCCTTCCAGCGACGCAATCATGGCCTCGGCGTAGTTGCGCCGGGCCTGCTCACCGTCGGTGATGGTGCCCACCGATGCACCTGTGGGTGCTGACCCGCTGTGTTCAGCTGCGGTGAGACCGAGCAGGCGTCGGTATTCGGCTTCGATGCTGGACTCCACGGCATCGGAGAGCTTGCGTCCTTCGTTGGAGAAGAATTTCACCCCATTGTCGGCATAGGGGTTGTGACTGGCCGAAATCATGGCCCCCGGCAAACCCAAGGTTGCCGACTCATATGCCAACCCGGGGGTGGGCAACACCCCGAGGTCAACCACGTCAGCACCTTCGGCCGTGAGGCCGGCGGAGAGGGCGGCGAACAACAACGGCCCTGAGCGTCGAGTGTCGCGGCCCACCAGGAACCGGCTACCACCAAGAACTCTGGCTGCGGCCCGACCCAACGCCAACACCACTTCGGGGCTGAGTTGGGCATTGGCCACTCCACGGACACCATCGGTGCCGAAACGGGGAACTTCGCTCATGGGGACCCCGCCGGAGCACTTAACGCTTGGAGTACTGAGGAGCCTTACGGGCCTTCTTGAGGCCGTACTTCTTCGATTCCTTCTTGCGATCGTCGCGAGTGAGGAATCCACCCTTCTTCAGAGCCGGGCGGGCGTCGGGGTCCAATTCCACCAGAGCCCGGGCAATACCCATCCGCAAAGCTCCGGCTTGGCCGGCGATACCGCCACCGCCCATGGTGACGGCCACGTCGTACTTGTCTTGGACCTCGAGCACCCGCAACGGCTCGGTGGCGGTCATCCGCAGCAACTCGGATGGGAGGTAGTCGACGATGTCACGGCCATTGACCGTGACCACCCCGGTGCCCTCACGAAGTGAGACGCGGGCGATGGCGCGCTTGCGGCGGCCAGTTGACTGGATGAGGGGCTTGGACACTGCAATGCCTCCGGTCAGGATGCCCGGCGGGCATCGGGAAGGTCGAGCTTGACGGGCATCTGCGCGCCGTGGGGATGCGTGGGGCCCGCGTACACCTTGAGCTTGCGCAGCATTTGGCGACCAAGGGAATTCTTGGGCAGCATGCCTCTGATGGCTTGGCGTACCACCTCCTCGGGCTTGGTTTCCAGGCGCTGAGCGATGGAGATGGAGGTGAGTCCACCGGGGAAGCCGGAGTGGTGGTGGTAAAAGGTCTTGGCGGCCTTGTTGCCATCCACAGCCATGGCCGACACATTGAGAACGATGACGTGATCACCGGTATCCACATGCGGCGAGAAGATGGGCTTGTGCTTTCCCCGGAGGCGCGTCGCCACCTCGGTAGCCAACCGGCCGAGGGTCATGCCAGTGGCATCTACCTCGAACCAGGTACGTTGAATGTCTGAAGCCTTGGGGCTGAACGTACGCACGCGCAGAACCATCTCTCGTGAGTCGGTGGGTGAACCTCGCCTTTGCGGTAGAACCGGTGGGGCGGTGAGCCGTGCAAGGTTAGCCGCGATCGAAGCCGCCCCAAACCGGCGCCTGCGCTCTCAGAGCGCAGGCCGTCCCAAAACCCGGTCCACCTCGATGACGATGGCCACCCGGCTGGGGTTGGGTCGTGGCGCCTGGTACCGGGACCCGTACCGGCGCTCTGCCTCGGCCACCTCGGCCGGATCAGATGTGACCCGTGCCCTGCCCTCCAAGCTCAGCCATCGACCACCGTCCACCTGACACAGCACCACCCGGGCGTCGCGCCGGGCATTGATCACCTTCTGCGAAGCGTCGCCAGCGATGACCCGGGCCACCTTGGCCTCACCATCCCAGCTGAACCCCACCGGTGACACGTGGGCCGAACCGTCAGGGCGCATGGTGGTGAGGGTGGCCAGGTGACGTTGCGCGCAGAACTCCGAAACCGACGCAGGGAGATCGTCAAGGGGAAAGGCCATGAGCGTCAGTCCCCCGACAGCAAGCAGTCGGGCAAGGGCTCGACATGCACGATGGTGAGCAAGCGGGTAGCCCGTGTGAGGGCCACGTACAGCGATCGCAGTCCCTGGGCCGAGTCGGTCACCACACGAGCTGGTTCCACCACCAGCACACCATCGAACTCCAAACCTTTGGCGTTACGCACCGGAATCACTGACACTCCCGCGGTTCCACCGAATCCGTCTCCCTCATCGGTACCCACACCGCTATGTTCGATGGCGGCGCGCACGGCATCAACCAGGGCGTCCGGGGCCAGAACACCAATGGTGCCCTCCCCGATGGACCGCGACAACGTAGCCAACGCCCGCGCCGCCAGGGCGGCAACGTCGTCGGTGGGCTCGCCGGTGACGATGGACGGACCCACCCCCGTTGACCGCACCGAGCGCGGCACACTGAGCTTGGGCGCCGCGATCTCCAGTACCCGGGCGGCCAACGCCATGATCTCCGACGGGGTTCGGTAGCCCACCGTGAGCTCAACTTGGCGAGAGGGGGCCTTGCGCTGGGGGAGGTGGGCCAGCACGTCGTCCCACGTTTCCGGGGCCCACATACCAGTGGCTTGGCCGATGTCACCCACCACTGTCATGGAGCCCGACAACGACCTACGAGCCAGCATCCGCAACTGCATGGGCGACAGATCCTGGGCCTCATCCACCACGATATGACCGTACGTACGCAGACCTTCGTCAGCGTGTGCCGAAGCGTCAGCCACCGGGTCCGTGAGATGGGCGCTCGGGGGAAGCGGACCCAGCAGTTGCCCCGCCTCGTCGAGTAGCGGTATGTCCGACGACGTCCAGGGGACCGCCATCAACGATTCCCCCCGGTCCCGGATCACATCAGCCTGTTCGGCGTCGGACAGCACGTCGCGCGCCGCCGCCCGCACCAGAGCCGGGGCCCCCAGCAGGTCGCGTAACAACACCTCGGGCGTCAGCAATGGCCACATCCGATCAAGCGCCGATCGGAACGTGTCGTGGCGGCGGACCAAGGCCGCAAAATCGGCCTGCCCCATGCCCCCGGCACCGTCAGGCGCAAGACGACCGGTTCGCTGCAACGCTTCTCGGTAGCGGTGATGGAGACGATCCACCAACAGTTGGGTGAGGTGCTTACGTGCCGCGTTGTGTAGGCGATGCGAGCGCCGAACGGTGGCAATGAGCTCCACTGTTTCTTCTGCCCGAAGCCGGATCTGCACGATGCCCACCCCGAGCACGAGATCTTCACGCAGCGGCCGTTGCCGAGTGGCCACCGCCCGGCGCATGACTTGCGACATGCGTACGTCACCTTTGACGCGAGCACTGGACCATGGCTCCAATGCCGTAACCGTGACCTCGGGGACCAACTCGTCGATAGCCGCCAGTGCCACTCCCGTTTCGCCCAGCGAGGGCAACACCCGGGAGATGTAGCGCATGAACAATCGGTTGGGTCCCACCACCAGGACTCCTTGGCGTTCCAACGGGAACCGGTGGGTATAGAGCAGATACGAGGCTCGGTGGAGTGCCACCGCAGTTTTGCCGGTACCCGGACCGCCCTGTACCACCAGCACCCCAGGAAGTTCGGAACGGATGATCTCGTCCTGCTCGGCCTGGATGGTGGCCACAATGTCTCGCATGTGGCCGGTGCGGGCCTGGCCGAGGGCGGCCAGCAAGGCCCCGGTGCCCACCAGCCCCGAATCGTCGCCTGACTCCAGCGCATCGATGGAGAACACCTCATCGTCGATGCCGAGCAACTGCGGGCCTTTGGTGGCAAAGTGCCGCCGACGCTCCAGACCCAGCGGGTTGCGGCCCGTGGCCCGGTAGAAGGCCTCAGCCACGGGCGCCCGCCAATCCACCACCACCGAGTTCTGCTGGCCGTCGTTGACCGGGATGCGCCCGATGTGGAAGCGCTCCCCGTCCAGGCGATCGATACGCCCGAATACCAGGGACTCGGTGCCCAACTCGAGACGGGACAAGCGCTCCAGTGCGCGTTCTTCGAGCACATCGCGCTCGAAGCGGGCTTGGTGCGTGCCACCCGCCTCGTTGACCACGGCAGCCGTGAGTTGACGGGTGGCCACTCGCATGGCGTCCACACATGCGTACGCGTGAAGAAGAAAGGCTTGCTCGTTCTCGAACTCGGGGTGTCCAACCACTGGCGCTCGCTACTCCATCCGTGTCACCGACGAAACCGGTTCGCCGGGTCCCGCCGGTTTTCTGTCTCATTGGGGGATTGATCACCTTACAGTCGGCGGGTCACCAACTCGGCTGGTCTGATGACACACGTACGGATCGGCTCTCAACGTGTCATCGCCCCGAAACCAGCCCGAAATGGTGATCGGCCAGGATCTCTCTCATGGTGAGTAAATGGTGGTGAGTAGTCCGACGAGCAATGTCACGACCGCCATGGCGGCGCTTCGTTCATTGCTCCCGCACTCTGTGAAGCTGGTGGAAGGGGCGCCCCAGGCCTGGCTGATCAGTGCTGTTCCCGAGGTGTTGGCTGGCGATCTGGCCCTGTTGGCGGAGCCCCTGGGGGCCGGGGAACTGCGCGTCCGTATCGCCTCTACGGCCACTTCCGATTCGGTTGGACGCGAAATCTGGCGGCTTACCGTGGCGGTCCGGGACCGACCCGGCCTGCTGGCCGGTACCGCCGCAGTAGCGTCTCAGCACCGCTTGTCCATCGTCAGCGCCCGCTGCGCATCATGGAGCGCTCACCACGCCCATGGGGAAGCATTGGCGTTGCAGCAGGTAGAGGTGGTGTCGGGTGATCTGAACTTGTCCGGCGAGCCCGACTGGCCGTGGATTGGGCAGGACCTACGCGCCGCCCTCACCGACGGGCAGGCTCCCATCAGCCGCTTCCTACCTTCTGGCCCGGCCAAGGTCACCATCACCCCGGAGGGTTCCGGCGGCTTTCGGTGGCGGGTCCGGGTGGATGCTCCCGATACCTTTGGATTGTTGGCGGCGCTATGTCGGTGGTTGACGTCTGCCGGGGCCAACATCGAGGCCGCCGTGGTGGGCCTTCGTTCCGATGTATCGGGCGACACCGCCACAATCATCGCAACGGATGAGTTAGTGGTGGCGGCCGGCGCTGGCTTCGACGCCAGGGCACCCGAACTGGCCGCCGAACTGTCCCGGCCAGGCTGAGCTTTACAGGCGCTGCACGTTGGGTGCTGCCGGGAACCGGTTGCGAGCGTCGAACACGGCCTTGGCGTGACGGGTCACCAGCGCGTAGTCGAACACGTCATGGTCGGTGAGCAACACCACAATGTCGGCGGCGCTCACCTGCTCGGGCGTGAGTTCCACCATGGTCACGGTTTCCAATCCGCGCGGCGCATCGTGCACGAAGGGATCTACGGCTGACACGTGGGCCCCCATCCCCACAAACAGGCGAGCCACGCCGATGGAGGGTGACTCACGGGCATCGCCGCTGTTCTTTTTGTACGCCAGACCCAGGACGAGGATATGCGAACCGTTCACCGACTTGCGCTCTTCGTTCAGCATGGACGTGACCCGTCGCACGACGTGATCGGGCATGTGCTCGTTGACGTCATTGGCCAATTCCACGAACCGGAAGGGTTTGCCCAACGTTTGCTTCACCCGCCATGACAGGTAACTGGGGTCTATGGGCAGGCAATGCCCACCTACTCCCGGTCCCGGTGTGAAGCGCATGTAGCCGAAGGGTTTGGTGGACGCGGCATCGATGGCCTCCCAGAGATCCACCTTCAGTTCATCGGCGAACACCGCCAACTCGTTCACCAGCGCCACGTTGACATGGCGGAAGGTGTTCTCCAACAGCTTCGTGAGTTCGGCCTCCTCACATCCCTTGACCCGTACCACCCGATCCACCAACGATCCGTAGAACGAGGCCACGGAATCCAGACACTCGGGGGTCAGCCCGGACACCACCTTGGGGGTGGTGACGAAGGTCCAAGTGCGGTTACCCGGGTCGATACGCTCCGGCGAGTACCCGACATGGAAGTCCACACCCGCCTTCAGGCCTGATCCGGCCTCCAGCAGTGGCACCATCAGCTCTCGGGTGGTGCCCGGATAAGTGGTGGACTCCAACACAATAGTAGTGCCCTTGACAATCCTGGGTGCGAGTTGGGAAGCAGCCGATTCGATGAACGACAGGTCGGGCAGCGACTCTCGCAGCGGGGTTGGCACGGTGATGACAGCCACGTCGAAGTGTGCAACTGCGTCGAAATCGTCGGTGATCAGGTAACGACCCGACGCCAGTGCACTAGCAAGTACCGCACTGTCCACGTCTTCCACGAACGACTCGCCCTGCGCCAGTCGACCCACCCGTCCTCGATCCAAATCGAACCCGATGACGCGGTGACCAACCTCAACGGCCCGCATGGCCAGCGGAAGGCCCACGTACCCCTGCCCCACCACCAAAACAGTGAGGGGGGCCGCACGGAATCCCACGGGATTGGGTGTATCGATGTTCACAACTGACTCCTTGATCGTTGCTGCCACGGTACCGTACGAGTTCAGATATGTCACTCACAGCGGTTGTAAGGGTCAAAATTGGTTACCCAAAGTGAGTATCGCGCGACGGACCCGGTTGAGTTGGCGCCGGGATGTGCCACCCTTCTCGAACCTTGATGTCCATGCGCCCACCCCGATCCACCCGCCAACTCAACGGCCAAAAGATTAACCGCGCCACGTTGCGTCGAGCGTGGCAGTTTGCGGGCCCCTATCGGGGACTGCTCGTGGGGTATCTGGCGGTGACCATACTCACCACTGTCCTCGGTGTACTGCCACCATTCATCTTCCGTC
Organism: Acidimicrobiales bacterium; assembly: GCA_025358985.1. GTDB lineage: Bacteria > Actinomycetota > Acidimicrobiia > Acidimicrobiales > JANYDT01 > JANYHQ01. The sequence goes on along the minus strand of JANYHQ010000594.1, from coordinate 6,627 downwards.
AGTTCCTGGACTCGGCCATACCCAAGCGCAATCTGGGCCAGGTGAACCTGCTGGCCTTGGCCATGGTGGCCATCGCCGTGATTGGCATGGTGCTGTCGCTGTTCGCCCGGTTGCAGGGAGCAAGGTTGGGCGAAGGGTTGATCCGCGACATCCGCATCGCCCTCTACGACCACGTCCAAAAAATGCCCATCGCCTTTTTCACCCGTACCCAGACCGGCGCGCTCATGAGCCGCCTCAACAACGACGTCATCGGCGCCCAGCAGGCCTTCACCTATGTCCTGAGAACTGTTCTCACCGACGTGCTCACCGTGGTCATCACCCTGGTGGCCATGATCAAACTCAGCTGGCAGATCACGGTGCTGTCATTGGCCATCGTGCCGGTGTTGATCTTCGTCAGCCGTCGCGTGGGCAAGTTGCAACAAGCGGCCGCCCGTGAGGCCATGGATCTCAATGCCGGTATGAACTCGGTGATGACCGAGCGATTCAATGTGGCCGGCGCACTACTGGTGATGCTGTTCGGTCAGCCCAAGGAAGAATCGCGCCAATTCAGTGAATCGGCCTCCCGGGTGGCTGCCATTGGGGTCAAACGGGCCATGACCGGCATGGTGCTCATGCTGGGCCTGCCCCTTGTGGGTTCGGTGGGCGTTGCGGCCGTCTACTGGTGGGGAGCGCGTCAGGTACTCGACGGGGCACTTACCATCGGCACGGTGGTGGCCATGGCGTCGTTCGTACAACGCCTCTATGGGCCCCTCACGGATCTGGCCAGCGCCCGGGTGGACTTCGTCACGGCGTTCGTGAGCTTCGACCGGATCTTCGAAGTCCTCGATGCCACCCCGGGCATCGCCGATCTGCCCGGCGCTACCGAGCTTCCGGCGTCGGTGACGGGTGGGCGTATCGAGTTCGACAACGTCGGGTTCACTTACCCCGACGAGGTCATCGTGGCCTCGCTGGAGGCAGAACGGCCGTCCGTTGCAGCATCGTCCGGGAGGCCGAGCCAACCGGTACTGCGGGCGGTCTCGTTCGTGGCCGAGCCGGGGACCCTCACGGCCATCGTGGGTCCGAGCGGCGCCGGCAAAACCACCATCACGTCGCTTCTCCCGCGACTCTATGACGTGTCGTCGGGCGCAATCTGCCTCGACGGTCATGACGTGCGTTCATTGACCCTGGACAGCCTGCGGGCCAGCATCGGGGTGGTGTCGCAGGACTCTCATCTGTTCCACGCCTCCATCGCGGAGAACCTTCGCTACGCCCGCCCCGGTGCGTCACTGGCAGATCTCATTGCGGCTGCACAGGGAGCACGTATCCACGACATGATCGCCGGGCTACCCGACGGCTACGACACCATGGTGGGTGAGCGCGGTTACCGACTGTCGGGCGGCGAAAAGCAACGCCTGGCCATCGCCCGAGTGTTGCTGAAGGATCCGCGGATCGTGATCCTGGACGAAGCCACCGCCCATCTCGATTCCGAGACAGAATTGTTGGTCCAAGAAGCACTGGGGGAAGCGTTGGAGGGCCGCACCACCATCGCCATTGCCCATCGCCTGGCCACCGTGCAGGCCGCCGATCAAATCCTGGTGGTGGACGAGGGTCGCATAGTGGAACGGGGCCGTCATCAGGAGTTGATTGCCCTCGGCGGTCTCTATGCCGCCCTCACCGAGGCACAGGACTTGCGCGTCGGCGCCGGTAGCCTCTGACGCCGTGACCCATGCTGCTCTGGCCAACTCGTCGTTCCTGGCCGCCTGTAGGGGTGAAGCGCAGGCGCGCACGCCGGTGTGGTTCATGCGTCAAGCCGGACGGAGCCTGCCCGAATACCGAGCCATCCGGGCTCAGCACGGGTTCCAGGACATGATCACCTCCCCGGAACTCACTGCCGAAGTCACGCTGCAGCCGGTACGCCGCCATGGCGTGGATGCAGCGGTCTTCTTCTCCGACATCATCACGCCGGTGCAGGCCATCGTGGCAGGTGTTTCCGTGGAAACAGGGAAGGGCCCGGTGATTGCCCAGCCATTCCGCACGGCCGCCGACGTGGATCGATTGCGCCCCCTTGATGCCGAGCATGACATCCCGTATGTCATTGATGCTGTACAGCGCTGTTGCGCCGAACTGGACCCGCTGGGCATACCGCTGGTGGGCTTCGCCGGCGCCCCGTTCACCCTGGCCACGTATTTGGTGGAGGGGGGCAAATCCAAGGAGTTCATACACACCAAAACCATGATGTACGCAGACCCCCACGCGTGGCATGCGTTGCTCGATCGGTTGGCTGATATCGCCATTGCAACCCTACGCGCGCAGATCAATGCAGGAGCGTCGGCGGTGCAGCTGTTCGACTCGTGGGCCGGCATTCTCAGTGAGAATGAGTATCGCCAGCATGTGTTGCCCGCCTCCACCCGTATCTTCGAGGAGTTGCGCGCACTGGGCGTGCCTATGGTGCATTTCGGCGTGGGAACCGGTGAGTTGCTGGGCGCCATGGCCGATGCCGGCCCTGATGTGATGGGGGTGGATTGGCGGGTGTCGCTGAGTGCGGCCCGCCAGCGGGTACCGGCTGGCATTGGTCTCCAAGGCAACCTCGATCCGGTGATAGCCCTGGCCCCCTGGCCGGTGGTGGAGGCTGCCACTCTGGCCACCCTGGCCGCTGGCCGCGCCACCGGGCCGGGATATGTGTTCAACCTCGGCCACGGTGTACTTCCTGAAACTGATCCCACCGTGCTTACCCGGATCGTGGAACTGGTTCACGCTGCAGGAACTTCCTGAGTACGAATCACTACGACGTGGTGGTCATCGGCGGGGGCATTGCCGGCCTCGTCGTGGCCTACGACGTACTCCGGCGTCGCCCTCAGGCCCGTGTGGTGGTGCTGGAGCCGAGCGCCGGTGCGGGGGGCAGAATCGGTAGGGCCCGGGTGGCCGGGGTGTTCATCGATACGGGCCCCGACGCATTCCTGGCCCGCGTCCCCGGAGCGGTGGAATTGGCCCACGATCTGGGGCTGGGTGGCGACCTGGTGGCACCGGCCACGGGCGCCGCCGCAGTGTGGTCCCGAGGGGTGGTGCGACCGCTGCCTGGAGGACTCATCCTGGGGGTACCGAGTCGATTGGGCCCCGTACTGCGCTCGGGCATCATCAGCCGTCGGGGCATGGCCCGGATGGCCCTCGACGAGGTCGTGCCCCGTCGGCGTGTGGCTGGTGACCGCTCGGTGAGCGAGGCCATCGGCTCGCATCTTGGTACCGAAGTGGTGGAGCGTTTGGTTGACCCCTTATTGGGAGGTATCAGCGCCGCCCATAGCGACCAATTGAGTGTGGACGCCGCTGCCCCCGTCCTGGCCACAGCGGCGCGGCAACCGAGGCTGATGCGAGCGTTGCGGCGACAGCAGGCCACGGCCGGAGCACGGGGCCAGATCGGGGTCACCGAGGACCGCCCCGTGTTTCTGGCGCCCCGGGCCGGCGTCACCGAGATGGTGGATCGCCTGGTGGCGGCGCTGCCTGGCGATGTGTTGCAGTGCGGGGTGGGGGCCCTGAGCCTGTCCCGTCACCTCGCCGGGGGATGGATCGTCACCGGCACCGACGGAGTGGAGCGACGAGCAATGGCCGTGGTGTTGGCCACACCCGCACCGGTGTCGGCCACATTGGTGCGGGCCCACAGCCCTCGTGCCGGTGTTGAGTTGGAAGGTATCCGCTACGCATCGGTGGCACTCACCGTGTTGGCCTACAATCGGACGTCCATCACCCTTCCCCCGGGAAGCGGGTTGCTGGTTCCTCGGGCCGAAGGTCGACTGATGACGGCAGCGAGTTGGTGGGATCACAAATGGCCCCATCTGGTGTCGGAAGGCAACGTGTTGGTGCGGGCGTCGGCTGGGCGGATTGACGACAACCGTTTTCTGGCCATGACCGATGATGAACTGGTGCAGGGGTTACATCAGGAGCTGAGCCAAGTTGCTCATATCCGAGCCATGCCCGTTGACTGGCATGTGGCCCGGTGGGCCAATTCATTTCCGCAATACGACGTGGGACACAACGAACGGGTTGACCGTATCGAGGCGGCGCTTGAGCAGGACGCGCCGGGAGTGGTGCTGGCCGGGGCGGCGTACCGGGGGTCGGGCATACCGGCCACCATCAGGTCGGCGTTGGCGGCATCGGCCAGGGTTGTGTGATGAGGATGCTCCGATGAGCGACAAACCGCCCACCGAGGTGCTGCCCCTCACTCTGGCGCCCATGTTGGCCACCGCGGGGGCGTTACCGGCCGACTCCGACGGATGGGTTTACGAAACCAAATGGGACGGCATCAGAGCCATCGTGGCGGTGCACAATGGGACTGTCCACATTCGTACGCGCGCTGGCAATGACGTCACCACACAGTTCCCCGAATTGCAAGCGCTGGGTGCCGCCCTCGACGATCACCAAGTGGTGCTCGATGGCGAGATCATCGCTTTCGGCGAGGACGGTATCCCCAGTTTCAATCAGCTCCAACAGCGTCTGGGTCTGGCCGCCGAGGCAGCCATCCGCAGGGCTGTGTCCATCCCGGTTCTGTTCGTGTATTTCGATCTTCTGCATCTCGATGGGGTGTCCACCCGCACCCTGGCGCTGAGCAATCGACGGGCTCTGCTCACCACCCTGGACATCCCCCCTGGTCCTGCCTGGCATCGATCCGAGACGCACACCGACGGTGCCGAACTGCACCGCATCACTCGTGATCGAGGACTGGAAGGGGTGGTGGCCAAGCGGTTGGATTCGCCTTACCAGCCCGGCCTGCGAACTCGGGCCTGGATCAAGATCAAGCACCTCAAGATGGACGAGTTCGTGATCGGCGGATGGATACCGGGTGAAGGGCGCCGAACGGCCAGTATCGGAGCACTATTGGTGGGTCAGCGCACCACTGACGATCTGCGCAGTCCACTGCACTGGGTGGGCAAGGTGGGCAACGGTTTCACTGACTTGGACCTACGCCGCCTCAGCGCCCGCCTCACCCCATTGGCCACCGACACGTCCCCGTTCGATGCGCCCGTCGGCGAGCGTCTGGCGCAGTACGTACAACCCACCCTCAACGTTCGGGTGGAGTACCAGTCCTTCACCCCCGACGGGCTCATGCGATTCCCCTCCTACAAAGGACTGGTGGAGTAACCGCTACCGTTGGTCCATGGCTCGACCGGTATGGAACGGAACTATCAGCTTCGCTCTGCTCAGTGTGCCCGTGAAACTCTTCACTGCCACACGGCCCAAGGACATCAGCTTCAATCAGTTGGAGAAGTCCACGGGGGGTCGTATCAAACAGAAACGAGTGTCGGCCACCACCGGTGAAGAAGTGGCAGCGGCAGACATCGTCAAAGGCTACGAATTGCGTAAGGACGAATACGTCATCATCGACGCCGAAGAACTCGAAGCGCTCGCCCCGCGCGACGCCGCCAACGATCGGGTAATCCAGATCCTGGACTTCGTGGACGCCACCCAAATTGACCCGGTGCACTACGAAAAGGCGTACTACGTGGCCCCCGACAAGGGCGGTGCGCGGCCTTATGCACTGCTGGTGCAGGCCATGACGGCCGCCAACAAAGTGGCCATTGCCAAGGTGGTGCTGCGCCAGAAGGAATACCTCACGGCGTTGCGAGCCAAGGGCAGTGTGTTGTGCCTGGAGACCATGTACTTCGCCGACGAAGTGGTTGACCCCAACGAGATCGATGAGTTGGCGGCCGCTGGACCTGAGCTCAACGATCGCGAACTCGACATGGCCAAGATGTTGGTGGAAGCATCGTCCACGGACTTCGAACCAGCCAAGTACACCGACGACTATCGGGCCAAGGTGATGGCGCTCATCGAGTCCAAAGCAGCCGGGCACACGTACGAGGCGCCGGCATTGTCCGAAGCCCCGAAGGTGTTGGATCTCATGGCGGCATTGGAGGCCAGCCTGGCGGCTGCGAAGGCCAAGAAGTCGGCGTGAGTTCCACCACCGTGGAGGTGGGGGGACGCCAGTTGACGCTCACCAACCTCGACAAGGTCTTGTATCCCGATGGGTTCACCAAGGGTCAAGTAATCGATTACTATGTGCGCATAGCACCAGTGATGCTGCCCTATCTCACAGGGCGCGCCTGCACCATGGTGCGTTGGCCCGATGGTGTGGACAGCGGCAAGCATTTCTTCAACAAAAACCTGCCATCGCATACGCCGGAGTGGGTGGATCGGGTAACGCAGGGCGACGTCACGTACGGCGTGGTGAATGAGGTAGCCACACTGGTGTGGATGGCCAACCTGGCGGCGCTGGAGTTGCATGTGCCGCTGCATCGCATGGCCGACGATTCGTTGATGCCGGACCGGATGGTGTTCGACCTCGACCCTGGACCGGACACCGGCGTCCAGGAGTGCTGTCGGATTGCCATACAGATTCGGGCTCTGCTGGACCCCCTCGGTTTTTCCATGGTGGCCAAAACCAGTGGATCCAAAGGAGTACAGCTCTACGCCCGACCCCCGGTCCCGCTGCCTTACGGCGGCGACGGCGGCGTCACGGCCATGGCCAAGCGCATCGCCGAGGGCATGGAGGCCTCTGATCCCGCCAATGTGGTTTCGCGCCAGACCAAGGAACTGCGTCACGGCAAAGTGCTCATCGACTGGAGCCAAAATGTGGCAGCCAAGACCACCGTGGCCGTG
>JANYHQ010000583.1 GCA_025358985.1 Acidimicrobiales bacterium | reverse complement strand
CAGCGGCAGCACGCACCACATCACGATGCCAGATATCGATGCTTCCAGCGGTGAGGACCCCGGTAATGTCGGCGGCCGCCGCCACCCGGATGACCGCGCCGAGGTTGCCCGGACTTCGAGGTTGGTCCACCAGTACCATGGGCCCTCGACGCTTGTCCTCGTCGATGGGGAGATCGGCGGGCTGCACTGCTAAGGCGATGAGCCGGGTGTGATGCGGACGCGATAATCCATGTAGTTGGCAGATCGAGGACATCTGCTCTGAGGTGACAACGGTGAGAAGTTGAACCTTGGACATCAGATCGGGAGCCAAGGACTGAACCAGGTGGTGTACGCCCGCTTGGTCGTCGGTATAGGCGGCTGTGATGTTGGCGTTGAACCGGGTGGCGTGTTTCCAGGCATGGAACCCATCGAGCACCACGGAAGGGGCTTCGAAGGTGTCCATGTGCAGAGTCTGTCAGCCATGGGTCTCGAGACGACCACAGTGAGTTTCCAACATCATGCAAGGAAACCCCCACCGTCACGCCGGGTGTGGCGCTCAGCGCGCAGCTGTGGCGCCCAGCTGGCAAGAGCACGCCACAGTTGCGCGTAATCCGCCACAGTCGCCACCATTAACCACCACCGACCGCCACTTCCTTGCCTGATGTTGGAAAGCGGCAAGTCAGTGAGGGGTAGGGTCCCCGCCCGATGAGTGGATGGAAACGGCCCGGACGCAGTGGTGCGGTGCTCTATGCCCTGTTGGCAGCCATAGTGGGGGCGCTGACCAGCGCCGTGTGCAGTGTGCAGATCGAGCGAAAACGACCCACCAACCAACTGGGTCATCGGGGACTGCCGCCGGGTGGACTCATCGTGGTGGCCAACCACACCAGTTTGGCCGATGGGGTGCTGCTGGCACTGGCCGGTCAACGCCTGGGTCGCCCGCTACGTATGCTGGGCACCGCGGGCATCATCGAGGCACCCATCCTCAAGCACCTGTTCCGACGTCTGGGATTCATCCCGGTCCAACGGCGCACAGCCCAGGCGGCGGAGTCATTGGCAGCCGCCGCGCAGGCCATTGCCGCCGGCGAAGCCATCGCCCTCTACCCCGAGGGTCGCATCACCCGTGATCCCAAATTCTGGCCGGAGCGATCCAAAACCGGCGCCGTACGCCTGGCCCTCCAAACCGGAGCTCCCATCGTGGCCGTGGCTTCGGCGGGCGCCCATCGGGTGGTGGGTCGACGCCGCAAACTGTGGTGGCTGCTGGTGAACCTGGTCCGGCGGCCCACCGTGCAGATGCGGGTGAGCGAGCCCATTGATGTCCGCACCCTCATCGGCCTGGCCCCCGGCGAAGTGGCCACCAACGAACAGGTGAAGCGAGCGGCCGACGCGGTAATGGGCCAACTGGTGGCCATGGTGGAGGGTCTGCGTGGCGAGCAAGCACCCGATCCGCTGGGCGTGCCCCGAACGGATCAACCGGGCAACTCGTAGCGGTACCCCACACCGCGTACCGTAATGATACGAGTGGGCTTGGCTGGGTCCTCCTCGATACGGCCCCGCAACCGATTGATATGTACGTCAAGGGTTTTGGTGTCGCCCACGTAATCGTCACCCCACACATACGCAATGGCCGCATCTCGCGTGACCACGCGACCGGACCGTTCCATGAGCAATTCCAGCAACTCGAACTCTTTGAGGGGAACAGTGACCACTTCGCCCCGAACGCGAATTTCGTGGCGTTCCGGGTCCAAACGCACGTCGCCCACCGTAAGCGTGTCAGCCAGCTGCGTACCCACCGGGCGGCCATGACGACGAAGCACAGCGCGCATACGAGCTACCAGTTCGCGGATTCGGTAGGGCTTAGACACGTAGTCGTCGGCACCCAGTTCCAATCCCAGTACCACGTCGACCTCGGCGGTCCGTGCCGTGACCATGATGATGGGCACCGCGGCGCCTGAGGCCCGAATGGCTCGGCACACATCAACGCCGGACATGCCCGGCAGCATCACATCGAGCAGCACCAGATCGGGCTGGGTTCGTTCGAAAAGCGCCAGACCGTCACGCCCGTCGCGGGCTACATGCACCATGAAACCCTCGCGTTGCAGTCCCACGGTGAGCGCGTCAACGTATGACTCCTCATCCTCCACCACCAGCACTACTGGATGAGATCCGCTCACGACGCGTGCCCCAGTGGCAGTGCCATGGTGAAGGTGGATCCTTGGCCCTCGATGGAGTGCACGTGTACCTGGCCGCCGAAATTGGTGGCGACGTGACGCACAATGGCCAACCCCAACCCGGTGCCACCGGTATTCCTGGCGCGGGCCCGGTCTACCCGGTAGAAGCGTTCGAAAATACGTTCTCGATCGGCCAGCGGTATGCCGATGCCACGGTCCACCACCGATAGATGCACAAATCCAGGCTCGATGGCTGAGTCGATACGAACCATTACCGGACCATTGCCGTCACTGTATTTGATGGCATTGTCGAGACGTTCGACCAGGGCGAACTCGAAAAAGAACGCGACGTGATTCTCCAGGAAATCGCCGCGACCCAGGATAGCCCGGACGAAATCGCCTACGACCTCATCCAGGAGGCGGCCTTTCCGGGTCAGGCC
>JANYHQ010000582.1 GCA_025358985.1 Acidimicrobiales bacterium | reverse complement strand
AATTGGCAACTGGGGTGGCTGGCAAGCGGGTACTCATCACGGGCTCGGGTAAGGACGGGGGCATCGGGCAGGCATTCGCTCTGGCGGCCGGATTGAACGGTGCGGCCAGCGTCTGTGTCCACTTCCACCGCAGCTACACCGATGGGTTCGACTTGGTGAATGCATTGCGGGCGCTCGGGGTGGAAGCTTTTCCGGTGCAGGCCGACGTCACCAATACCGGTGACCTGTGGGCCAGTCGTAGTTACATCATCGAGCAGATGGGCGGTCTTCCACCAGACCTGGTGATCTGTAACTCCGGACTCACCGAGAAGGGGTACTCGTTCGGGCGGGCGTTGAAGGAGGTGGAGGGCGAGCCGGCCGGGGTGCGTAGGGCTCGGGTCCGTCAGCATTTCATTGACAATCTGGAAGAGAGTCGTCAGGTGCTCGATACCAAGATCGACGGGTTCATGGCCATCACCCATCTGTGGTCAGGTGAGGCCATTCATGCCAAGACCCCGTTACGCATCGTGTACGTGTCCAGTCGTCAGGCCATCGACCCCGGAGCCAGCGTGCCCGGCTATGCCATCTCCAATTGGGCAGTGCTGCAATTGCCCAAGGTGCTGTCGGTGAATCTGGGACGCTCTGGTGATCTGGTGTCGGCGTGCAGCGTGATGTATCCATTCGTACGTACCGGTATGACCGGGGAGTACGCCGACAACGCCAAGGTGTTCGGCCGCTGGCAGCCGCGGATGCTCGAGACCCACGAGGCGGCCGAAGCCTTCTTGCAGCTGTTGGCCCAACCGCCCGAAGCTACCAATCACGGTATGTACGAGTTGTTGGTGGACGGCACCGCCGAAGACACTTCCGTCACCTGGAAGCGGGTCCGCCTGGACCCGGTGGAAGAGGACCAGCCATGGAGCTCGACCACCCCCCTGCGCTACCGCTAACCCCACCAACCACATCAACCACTACAAGAACGGGTCAGAAGTCCATTCTCGTTTGGGAAGATCCCCATATAGCCAATGTTCCCCAACAAGAAACCAGTTTGGACCCATTCTTGTTGGGGGAAAAATGGACGGGGTCAGCGGTTGACATAGGCGGCAATACTCAGCAGTGGGGGGCGCTCACTGACCCGCAGCACCTGATCGGCGTGATCGAGGCGGGCCAGCGACGCCATCGGCGGCAACCGATCGGCACTGAGGCCGACGCGCCGCAGCATGGCATGCATGATCTCACCGGCCTGAGCACTCAGCTCGGGTAGGGGACGATGGCGGTGCCGACGTACCCCCAAGTCGACCTGCACGATGGATTCGGGGCCCGCAATGGCCGCCACGTCGATGAGCAGGCCGATTTCCACCCCATACCCCTCAGCAAACGGCACCTGCTCAAGCACGCTTCGGCGCGCTGCGTACTCACCGCCCAATGGCTGCAGTATCGCCGCCAGTTCCGGAAACAGCAACGCCAACAACGGCCGAGCCACCAACTCCGTATTTCGTCCACCTCCCTCGCCGGAGGCGTCCAACAAACGCTCGTAGTACCCCTTGACCAACGCCACCTCGGGGTCCAGCAGAAAGGGGGCCACCAACCGTCGGACATAGTCGGGGATGAACGACAGCAGGTCGCCGTCACACCACACGATGACATCGCCCTGACTGGCCGCCACGGACGCCCACAACACGTTGCCCTTGCCCGATCCCGGGCCGGCCTCGGCCAGCACGTCCGACACCCGGATCACCCGCGCCCCGGCGGCGGCCGCCACGGATGCCGTGGCATCGGTGGAACCGTCATCGAACACCAGCAACTCGTCCACTATCGGCGCATTCCCACTCATCAGCGCGCTTACAATTTGGGTGACGATAGGGCCAATGGTGGCCGCCTCATTGCGACACGGAATGCACACCGAGACCTTGGTGCTGCCTTTGCCCGTGACCGCCGCCCACATCACTGACTGGGGCAGGGCGTACGTTCTCACGCCGGTCACAACGCTACCCTCGCCGGGTGGACATCTTCGGCGTGTGCAACGCCTCCCCCGATTCGCTGAACACGGACTCCATAGTGACCGATCCGGCGTCGGCACTGGCCCGAGCCACCAGGCTGCTGGCCGACGGCGCCGATGCCATCGACCTCGGTGGCCAAGGGTCCACCCACATCGCCACTCAGGCCACTCTGGAGGAAGAATGGAGTCGGGTGGCCACCCTCATTCCGGCATTGGCGGCACTGGCGGTGCCGCTGTCGGTGGACACGTGGAGCCCGGAAATCATGCGCCGATCCCTCGATGCCGGAGCCACCGTGATGAATGCCGCCGATGCGCTGCGCCATGATGCAATGTGGGAATTGGCGGCCCAGCGTGAAGTGCCGGTGGTGCTGCCGTTCATGTTGGGAGCAGATCCTTTGCATCTCGAGCACGTCCATGGTGATGCGGTGGACGTGATGGTGGAATGGTTCGAGGCCAAATTGGCCCGCGCCACCGTGTACGGCATTCGTCAGCGCATCATTTTGGATCCTGGAACTGGATTTGCTCCCCTGGGATGGGAGTGGGAATCGAGATATCACTATCAAAAACACATATACTCGAGTCTTGATCGTCTGCGCGCATTTGACCTGCCGATCTATATTGCGCTGCCGTGGAAGGTCACCGACCAACACGAGGAACTGCTGCATATCGTGATGAGTCAGAACGTGGACTACGGGCGGGCCCACTATCCAGCGCACGTCCGCAAGGTGGAACACGCAGTGCGCCATCAGCCCACCTAGGCCATGTCAAGGTCATCGACCCGCCAAACTCCACCATCGGCAAGGCGCTCATCCCAGTCCGGAGCCACTGCATCAGGAGCAATGTCGGCCAGTGGAGCAATCACAAAGCGCCGCTCCCACATCCGCGGATGGGGAATGGTGAGCTCTTCGGACTCGATGCGTACGTCGCCATGGAGCAACACATCGGCATCAAGTGTGCGCGGGGCATTGCGTACGGAGCGCACCCGGCCTGCTTCTGCTTCGAGCGCCCGACACCGTGCGAGCAGAGCAAAGGGATCGAGATCGGTATCAAGGCCCACCACCATGTTGAGATACGCGCCCTGACCTTGCGGACCGCCCACCGGTTCTGTCTCGTATACATGCGATACGGCCACCACGTCCGGCAAATTCTCCACGGCAAAGCGCAGCGATGCGCGACGGTCACCCAGATTCGACCCCAACGCAACATATGCCCGCGTACGAGGCCGCCGTTCCAGCAAGAGTTGGGCCCGATTACGGGTGATGCGCACGGCCGTGGACGTCATGTCGGCCGGCAACGGCGGGCGCAACTTTCGTACCACCACTTCCACCGCCAGCACCTTTGGGTGAGCCAGGATGTCCTCAGCAATCCGGGTGGCCACTCGTTCCAGCAACACATGGGCCTCATTACGGATGATGTTCTCGATCATCTGTACGGGGTCGGCATAATTGATGGTGGCATCGAGATCATCGGTGGCCCCCGCATCGCTGATGTCGGTGAGCATGTCCACATCCACTTCGAATGGCTGGGCTCGGTCGCGCTCCTCACTCAACGCCCCCACGATCCCCACTACTCGCAGACCCCTGATCTCAATCCGATCCACGTGACACGTCCTCGTCAACTCCGGCGGCCGGACCTGCCGAC
>JANYHQ010000579.1 GCA_025358985.1 Acidimicrobiales bacterium | reverse complement strand
CACGACGTCGGCGCGCACTACCAACCCGGCTCGGTCCTCGGTAACGCCGCGCACGATGGCCCCAGCCACGGCGGCTAGGAGCATGACGACCGACGCCATACGCGCCCACCGCCACGCCCCCGCAACGGAGGAGGTCTGCGCCGCGAGTGGTACCGCAGCCAGGGCGGCCACGGCAGGAGTGAGCACTAGGACGTTCTGCCAGACGGGCAGGCCAATGGAGGTGACGAGAGGCAACGGGAAATCCTTGAGAGCTGGAACAAGCCTCACTCTGGCGATGCCCCACCGTTCTGTCCAATATATGATTCAGCACAACTCATGCAGTAAAATCGAACGATTGGCTTGCGGTGTCTCCTCTCAACTTCCACCATCTCCGCTACTTCTGGGCTGTTGCCAAAGAGGGCAACCTCACCCGGGCCGCCGGTCAATTGCACGTGTCGCAGTCGGCCCTGTCAGCCCAAATCAAACAACTCGAAGCGCAGCTGGGACAGCCGCTGTTTCATCGCACGGGCCGAGCCCTGACGCTGACCGAAGCCGGCCAGTTGGCCTTCAACTATGCCGAAACCATCTTCGCCACGGGGAACGAGCTGGTGGCGGTACTACGCGAAGGCCGACGAGAGGAGCGCCAGGTGTTGCGGATTGGGGCGGTGGCCACGGTGTCGCGCAATTTCCTGGAGAACTTCATTAGACCGGTCCTGGACCGTCCGGACGTGGAGCTGGTGCTCATCTCCGGGAGCCTGGTCGAGTTGTTGGCGCAGCTGCGCGTGCACTCGATCGATCTCATATTGGCGAACCAACGGGTACATGCCAGTTCCACTGAACCGTGGCGCTGTCGTCGCGTCGCTCGTCAACCGGTCAGCCTCGTCGGCCGTCCCCGATCATCATCAACGTCACCGTTCCGGTTCCCCGAAGACCTCGCCCATGTCCCACTTCTGTTGCCCGGCCGTGACAACGACATCAGGGCGGGCTTCGACTTGCGTTGTGAACAGTTGGGCATTCGCTACCAAGTACGCGCCGAGGTGGACGACATGGCGCTGCTGCGGCTGTTGGCGCGCGATTCCGACAGCATTGCGTTGCTTCCATCGGTGGTGGTCCAAGACGAACTGCGAACCGGTCGGTTGGTGGAACATGCGGTGGTGCCCGACCTCTACGAAAACTTCTACGCCGTCAACATGGCGCGCCGCTACGAGCCACCACTCATCGAAGCGTTGCTGGGTCGTTCCGAGGCCCAGATTCTTCAACCGCCATCAGACTGAAACACGCAACGGCAACACCCCGTTCATCTCATACTCGTACGTTGAGGCCATGGCTCTCTCCAACAAGCTGGATATCACCGCATCGGTACCGGCAAACGGTTCGGGTACGCATCACCAGTTGATGGCCACGCCGGAGACGGTCTACTGGGGTTACATCGATCGCGACGAGCCGCCCCGCCTCACCGTACGTAGCGGTGACACCATCGAAATCGAGGCCATCACTCATCACGCCGGCGACGCACCAGACCTGTTGATGGACGACGGAATTCGCGCCATCTGGGCCGGTATCGCCCAGGGTGATAGGGGGCCCGGCGTTCATATCCTCACCGGACCCATTGCCGTGGAGGGTGCCGAGGTGGGAGACACCTTGGTAGTGCGAATTCTCGATATGAAGCCACGGCTGGCGTACGGCTCGAACTGCGCTGCCAACTGGGGGCTGCTCTACAAGACATTCGCCAAAGAGCGGATCACCATCTACGGCCTTGATCAGATGGGTCCCGACTTCTGTGCCCATGCCCACCCCGAGTTCGCCTTCGACTTCACCGCCCGTGCGTTGTACGACATCCCCGGCGTCATCAGTGAGCCGAACCCAGCCGCCCGCCAACCCTTCAGTGCCGCCGTGAGTGTGCCGGTCCGTCCGCACTTCGGCGTGATGGGCGTGGCGCCCGCGCAGAGCGGCAAGCTGTCGTCGATTCCGCCCAGCGTGTACGGCGGCAATGTGGACAATTGGCGCATCGGACCCGGCGCCACCATGTGCTATCCGGTGTTCGCACCGGGCGCCAACCTGTACGTAGGTGACCCGCACTTTGCCCAAGGCGATGGGGAGATCTGCGGTACCGCCATCGAGGCCTCGCTCACCGCCACCATTCAGGTGTCGGTGGTCAAAGGAATCAACACCACGTCGCCCTTACTGGAAACCGCCAGTCACTGGTACACCCACGGCTTCGGTGCTGATCTCAACGAGGCCATGACGATGGCCGCCGAGCAGATGTTGTGGCTGATGCAAACCCATCTTGGTCTCCGCGCTGACGATGCCTATTCGCTGTCGTCGGTGGCCATGGACCTCGGAGTAACTCAGGTGGTCGATGGCACGTTGGGTTGCCACGCCGGTATCGCCCGCACCATCTTCACGTAGGTCCCATCACGTAACCCCCGTGATGAGCCCGGTTGCGGACAGCAGCCTCGCTCGGTATGGTCCAACCACATGCAAACTGTCCCGGGCTTCGAGCAGTACTGCTTCTTCTTCGACGAGGATCAGTTCATCGAGACCGGGCGCCTAGGCTTTCGTCGTCGCATCATTCTCGGAGAACATCTGGAGTTGTGGTTTTGGCGGATCACCGGCGGCGCGGGCGGC
>JANYHQ010000261.1 GCA_025358985.1 Acidimicrobiales bacterium | reverse complement strand
TTCGGTTTTGCGATGGGGCCACTCCACACGGTCCATCTGGGCTGTCCATACCGGTGCGTCGAGCCCGGCCAGGCGGCGCAACTCGGCGTAGAACTGCGGCTCAATGGAACCGATGGACACGTACTTATGGTCGCTGGTTTCGTATACGTCGTAGAAGTGGGCGCCGGTGTCGAGCAGATTGGTGCCCCGTTCAGGTTGCCACGCGCCTGAGGCAGTGAACGAGTGGAACATCGACATCAATGTGGATGCCCCATCCACCATGGCCGCATCCACCACCTGGCCCGATCCGCTCTGCTTCGCTTCGAGAAGCGCGCATACAATCCCGAAGGCGAGGAACATTCCGCCACCCCCAAAGTCTCCGACGAGGTTCAACGGGGGCACCGGCGCCTCACCCCGACGGCCAATGCCCTCCAGTGCACCGGCCAGGGCGATGTAGTTGATGTCATGACCGGCGGCTTGGCTGTACGGGCCGGTTTGACCCCACCCGGTCATACGGCCGTAGACCAGTTTGGGATTGCGAGCCATACACACATCGGGGCCGAGGCCCAGTCGCTCCGTGACGCCGGGCCGGAACCCCTCGAACAGTGCGTCGGCGCCTTCCACCATTGTCAACACGGCCTCCACACCGTCGGGATTCTTGAGATCGACTCCGATGGACCGGCGGCCACGCTGGAGTACGTCGCCATTGCCACGCGCTGGCGGATCGGCGGGTACGGCCTGGGCCCGTTCCACCCGGATGACGTCGGCACCCATGTCCGACAGCAACATTCCGGCAAACGGCCCCGGTCCGATGCCTGCGAGTTCGATGATGGTGATACCGCTCAGTGGGCCGCTCATGGCCCCATGCTCACCTACGTGGCAGTGCAGGACAAGTCCTGTCGCTCTGGCGGCGGGCGAGGTCCTCATCCATAGGCGGCGTTGGTGCAAGGCTGCTCCACCGTTATGGTCTCCCCCGCACCCTTTGGCGCCTCGTTTGGATTGCGCGCATCCATCGAACTCCGGGCCGGCCACGCATCAGGCACGGCCACCCTCATCGAGGGAGGCCAGTTGGTGGGCGGTCTGCATGTGGACGTCACGGTGCGTTCGTGTGGATCCGGGGTACAGATCGACTGGACCGTGAGCAACCCCACTACTGCTCCAGTGGTGGTGGACGAAATCTGTATCCGTCTGCCCGACCTGTGTCCGAGCCGGGTGTTGGAGAGGGGCTGGTCCGTGTGCTCCCCCGTCCGTGGCGCCGCCGTTGACGATGTGTTGTTACCGGTGATGGCGCGTCGTGACCAGGCCGATATGGGCAGGACGGTCCGAGGGGTCATCAGCCACCACGTGCTGGTCCATGACGGCGGCGTGGTGGGGTTCCTTGATGGCCGATCGGAGATGGGCATTGTCGAGGCCCCCTCGACCCGATCGGCGGGCTCCGGTGTGGTGGCGGTGTTGCTGCTCGACGGTTGCGAACTGGACCCGGGCGTCAACCGGCAGTTGGCGCCATTGTGGGTAGCTACCGGGGATCCGGATGTGTTGGTAGCTGAGTTTCACGACCGGTGGGCCGCACGGAGCAATGCGCGCATACCAACTCGGACCCCACTCGGTTGGTGGGCCGACCCGGCTCTGTCTCCCAGCGCGATGCGTGCCGGTATCGATCTCGCGTCCGCCGCGGGGCTGGCCAGTTGTGTAGTGGACATCACCGCCGCCGGGGTCCGAGAACTTCCGCAACTACTGCGCCGCGCCGGCCTACGACCAGGGCTGCGAGTGCGTCCCTTTTCCCTGGGGCCATGGGGTCCGTTGGCGGCCCACGCAGTGCAACAATCACCCGGTCGACCACTGGTGATCGACGCTTCGCTGGTGGCTGATCTCACCGACCCCATGGTGCTGGATCAGTTGCGCACCAGGTTCCGGGATCTGGCCTCCGCCGGATGGGAGCAGTTTGTACTCGAGGGGGTGTGGCTGGGGGCATTGGTGGGGCACCGTCGAGAGGGGCGAACCCGCACCCGGGCGCAGGCATTGAGCGATGGGCTAGCGGCCGTGCGTGAAGGTGTGGGCCCCGATGCCGTGATCGTGGTGGCCGACTCTCCCATGGGTCCTGCCGTGGGGGTGGCCGACCGGTCCGTCACCGCCACCCTGGACGCGGCCGGCCAGGCCACGCTGTTGCACCGCTCCGTGGAACACCGTCGTTTGTGGGCTGCGGGTTGCTCGGCGCTGAATTTGCGACCCGAGGGCGAGCACCGCGGTGCTTCGTTGCGCTCCCGGGTTGACCTGGCCGTGGCCACGGGAGCCTGTACATGGATCGGTGGAGATCTGCGCGCATATGATGAGGTTTCGTGGGCCTTGGTGGCCTACATGTTGGATCTTGGTGGGGCTGCTGATGTCGCACTGCAACTCGAAGGGGCCATGCTCGAGTTGCCTACGGTGGTAGCGGGCACCTCGGGGTTGCGCAGCCGTCCGCTGGAACTACCGGTGGCCCACTTGGCCCTTCGCTGAACCCGTCCCTCCATCCCGGCATTTTCCCCACCTTCCCCATCTTCCCCAACAAGAATGGGTCAAATGGTGGTTCTTGTCGGGGAAAGGTGTCTATTTGGGTATCTTCCCAGACAAGAATGAGGCTGAGACCCATTCTTGTCTGGGGTGGGATCCCGCTTTCATACGGATTCGAGTACCGCTTGTAATCGTTGCAGCGCCGCCGGGGTACGGGCTCCCCACCAGAACAGATCCTGCCCATTGATGAATATCACGGGGGCGATTTCCTCGAGTTGAACGCGATGACGTTCAGCGAATGGGTACGGCTCGCTGGTGGCCAGCACCACGTCGGGCTTGCGCACAACCACATCAGCGATCTCTACCGTTGGATAGCGATCGGGGTGATCGTCATACACATTTTCCACTCCCAATGCGCGCAACAACGACGAGCCATAAGTGTCGCCTGAAATGGTCATCCACGGCCGTTTCCAAATCGGTACGAACGCTCGAAGTCGAGGGGAAGCAACCTCATCGCCCAGTGGCCACGGACCCGATGACTTCTCCGCATTCGCATTCACTGCCTGGGCCAGCGCCTCCATCTGCGGACCCACATGAGCGAGACGGGTGATGTCGATGGCATGAACGTTGATGCCACTGGCTCGCAATGCCTCAGCATCGACCAATCGATTTTCCTGCGTACACATGACCACCACATCCGGCCGCAAGGCCGCTATGGCATCCACGTCCGGATCCTTGGTTCCGCCCACATGAGCCAGTTGCGGCTGCTCACAGAAACGGGTCACCGCCACTGGGGTGATCCCCCACGCCATGAGTGTCTCGGTGGCAGAAGGAACGAGGCTGACAACACGCATGTGACACTCAGATCTGACTGAGGAGTTGTGCCTTCTTCGCATCGAACTCGGCCTGGCTGAGTACGCCCTTCTGGCGCAGTTCATCGAGTTTCTCGATCTGCTCGGGTACACTGAGTTGGCGTCGGCCGGCCATACGATCCATGTCCCGGGCACCGGCACGTTCAATCTGGCGATAGATCTCGTTTTGTACGTCGAAGGGACGATTGACATCGGAAAACCGCTGT
>JANYHQ010000567.1 GCA_025358985.1 Acidimicrobiales bacterium | reverse complement strand
CATGAGGTTTAGCCCAGCATCGAATCGATGTCAGCAGCCGTTGGTGAGGTGCGTGCACCCCGACGGGCGGCGGCGTAGGCGCCGGCGGCATTGCCCCGCGCCGCTGCTGATCGAAGATCCAGACCAGCCGCCAAGCCAGCCACTAGGGCCCCACAGCAGGCGTCTCCCGCCCCGGTGGTGTCGACCACCGCAACACTATGCGCGCTGATGCTAAGCACACCTTGAACATCGTGAACATCAAGCCCCAACGAGCCCCGTGTATGCACTATGGCCGCCACCATGGAGCGCAGAACGTCGAGCCCACCGAGCTGGGATAGCTCGGTGTCGTTGACGACGAGAACGTCAACCAAGGCGAGCAGTTCGGGGGACAGCGGCTGCACCGGCGACGGATTCAACACGAACAACACCCCCGCCGTGCAAGCCAGACGGGCGGTTTGCAGCACCACGTCCATCGGAACTTCCAGTTGGGCCACCACCACCGATGCGCCGGTGAAGATGGCGGCCTCTACGGCGTCATCAACGTGGGCCAGTCGAATCAAGTGATTGGCTCCAGGGGCCACCACGATGGTGTTTTCACCGTCGTGAGACACGGTAATCAGGGCCACCCCGGACGGGTCGTGGCGACACGTCCCCACATGCTCGACGTCCACCCCGTCGGCCACCAGCCCCGCTCTCAACTGCTCTGCGAATGCGTCGGCCCCCAGGCGACCGATCATGCGGACCGCAGCCCCGGCCCGCGCTGCCGCCACCGCCTGATTGGCGCCCTTCCCGCCCGGTGCCGTGCGGAACGGCCCTCCCAACAGCGTTTCCCCCGGGGCTGGCAATGTGGGCGCCTCCACCACCAAGTCCATGTTGATACTTCCCAGCACCACCACTGCGCCCATGGGCATCAATCCAACTCAGTGAAACCATCGAGAAGCGCCTGCAACGACACCGAGAACAAGGTCCAAGTCTCTGGTGCCTCGCCCGCCCCCGTGGGCAACTCCACCGACACCACCGTCTGGGGAGCAAATCGGTGATGCAGCACCAGCCCCTCCGACAACGCATAAATAGCCATGGACAATTGCTCCAGGGTGAACGGCGGTCTCATCCGGCAACCAACACGAGGCAACAGTGCCGCCAGCACCCGGGAGAACTCCAACACTGCCAACTCGTGACGTTTGGCAATGGCCGGTCCCCGCTCGATGTCATCGTCGAGGGTGGGAGTTGACACGGTTATGGCCCAGATGGCCAACCATGTTTGCCACGCCCGCGACGATGCCATGGTGTTCAGATGCGCAGCGCCTCCCACACGACAGAACAGGCTCAGCGCGGTCCGTCGGCCCTGCGCGCTGTGGAGATCCGCCGTAGCCAAAATCTGATCGGCCGCCGCCTGCGTGGCGCGTTCTTCACCACTGGGGAAGAACCCGGCCGCCGCCAGTAGAAGGTCGCGGTGAAACTCATACTGGGTGGCCCAGATGCGACCGTATACCGAGGCGTTGGTAACGCGTTGTCCGGTGCTGCTCTGCACCTCGGCCAGCACCTCGGCCATGCCCACATGGTCACAGCCGCCCCGCAACCCGCGCTCCAAGAGCAGGCGTACCCCCGTGTCGATGATGAGCTGACGGGTTTCTCCCCGTGCACGACGTGGCACTGTGTCCTCCGGGACAACTGCGATAGATGATCGATTTGCAATCGCTAGTTGCATCGTATGTGCGATACTGCGATTTCTAGTCGCAAGGTAATCCAAATCCACCAAGGGAGCACGGCATGACCAGCACCATCAACATCAGACCACCAAAGGTGCCTGAGGTCCGACCCCGCACCCTGGGGCTGCTAGCGGCCGGAGTAGTGTTGCTGGTATTGGTGTTCGGATTTCTGAGCAAGTCATTTGTGTCCGTGGACGCCAACGAAATCGGCGTGAAGATAGTCCGAGGCCAGGTGGAGGGCACCCTCGCCCCCGGCTGGCATCTCATTTCGCCAATTGGCGGCAAGGTCAAGAAATTTTCCACCCGGATTCAGCAGACATCCATGCTGAAGTCAGCCACGGAAGGCGACCGGACCGGAGATGACTCCATCGACGTTGCCTCCAAAGAAGGCGCACGTATGAGTGTGGACATGACCATCAACTACCGCCTGCGTAAAACCGACGCAGTGAAGTTGTTCGGCACCATCCGCGATGAGGCTGATCTGCGCGAGCGGATTGTTCGTCCCGGTGTGCGCTCCGTGACCCGCGACATCTTCGCTCGGTATCCGGCTCGCGAAGCCATCACCACGGCCCGCTCCGAGATCCAGAGTCAGATCGAAAAGGCATTGAATACCAAGTTCACAGCCAATGGCATCAACATCGAAACCATCG
>JANYHQ010000547.1 GCA_025358985.1 Acidimicrobiales bacterium | reverse complement strand
AAACGTGAAGAACATAGCCATAGACCCCTGGGCAAAGTTGATAATGCCCGTAGCCTTGTAGATGAGTACCAGTGCCAACGCCACCGCGCCATAGATGAATCCGTTGGCCAACGCGTCCAGGAACCTGATCCAGAACAACTTGGCGCCATCCATGGCAATGAAGATGACCGACAGGATCACCACCAGCGCGCCGGTGAGGATGAGACCGCGATTCCCGATGTCCGCTGCCCGGGACCTGAACCTCTCCACGAAACCGTCGGACTGCACGTCCGCCGGTCGGGCTTGTTCCAACAGCGTCACTTGTCCCCCTCGATATCCGGTTTAGTACCCGAGGTACGCACGTCGTACCGCATCGTCATTCTTGAGTTCATCAGAAGTACCCGACAGCGCAATTTCGCCAGCCTCCAACACGTATGCCCGATCGGCGATGGCAAAGGCCAGTGTGGCGTTTTGCTCCACCACCAACATGGTGACGCCCTGTTCCTTCTTGATCGTCTGCAGCCGGTGAAACAGGTCCTGAACGATGATCGGCGCCAACCCCAACGAAGGCTCGTCGAGTAGCAACAACGTGGGTTTACTCATCATGGCCCGAGCCACTGCCAGCATCTGCTGCTCGCCTCCTGACAAGCTGCCAGCCAACTGGGCCCGCCGCTCGCCGAGGCGGGGGAAGATCTCGTACCAGAAGTCGTAATCGGCACGCAGATTGCGCTCCTTACGACGAAACGCCCCCACCTCAAGGTTCTCCTCCACACTGAGGTCCGCAAATGTTCCTCGCCCTTGGGGCACATGCGCCACTCCCATGCGGGCAATGTCGGTGGTGGACTTACCTTCCAGCGACACACCGTCGAACTCGATGCCGCCTTTGGTGGACACCATTTGGCAAATGGAACGGATGGTGGTGGTCTTGCCGGCGCCATTGGCCCCGAGCACCACGGTGACTTCACCCTCGTCCACATGAAGGTCGATGCCGTGCAGCGCCTCCACCGGCCCGTAGCTGGCCTTCACGCCCGTCAGTTGCAACAGACTCATTCCGCTCCCCCCAGGTACGCCTCGATCACTCTGGGATCCCGACTGATCTCGGCCGGGCCGCCCTCGGCGATCTTGCTCCCGAAGTTGAGCACCACGATGTTGTCCGAGATGGCCATCACCATAGACATATGGTGCTCCACCAGCAACACCGTGAGTTGGTGCTGATCGCGTAATTGCTTCACCAGTTTGCCAAGTTCGTCGACCTCGATGTGGGTGAGACCGGCCGCTGGTTCGTCGAGCATCAACAGCTTCGGGTTACTGGCCAGAGCCCGAGCGATCTCCACCCGCTTCAGGGTGCCGTATGGCAGACCGGCGGCTGGCCTGAACGCGATGTCGGCCAACCCAAGTTCATCGAGGATCTCATAGGCACGCATACCAAGGCGCCGCTCTTCAGATCGAACGCCGATACGCAACGTACTGCGGACAAACCCGTTCCGGCCCTGAGTATGGGCACCGAGCATGACGTTTTCCAGCACGGTGAGCCGTGACCACAGGGCCAAATTCTGGAATGTGCGACTGATGCCGTGGCGGGCGATGTTCTCGGGGCGCACGTTGAGCAGGTTGTCGTTGTCGAAGGTGATGGCACCGGAACTCGGTTGGTACACCCGACTGATGACATTGAACATGGTGGTCTTGCCTGCCCCATTGGGACCGATGAGGCCCAGGATCTGACCCTTGTCGAGGTCGAACGAGAGACCATCGAGGGCCACGATTCCACCGAAGCGGACGGAGATGTCACTTATTTCCAGAAGCGGCACGCGGGGTCCAATGAGGGCTGGCGGCTGTGGTGCCCCAAGGGGTCCACTCATCACCGGATCTGATGTGAACTGGGGCACAAGCTAGACGCAGCCAACATCACGTGTGCCAATCCGCCTGCAGATTTTCTTTGCCCGATGGAGATCATGGCCACAACCGCTCGTGGCGTGACACGATGCCGGACTACATGCGACGACGCTCACCAGAGGACGCAGGTATCGGCGACACCGTCGAGCAGTTCATCCACGACGTCCATATTGTGCTCACCGGTATGGCCGGGGAGTTGCCTGCACCGGTGGCCGCCCGATTGCTTGGCGATGTCACGGTGGAGGCCTCGAACCTCACCCTGGCCGTCATCGACGCCGACGAGCGCCACACCGATGTGGAACTGCTCGGGTACCTCTCGGCATTCGGTCCTCGCTTCGACACGCAACTGGGATGGGCCTCCCCCTCCGATATGCGCGCTGCCAACCTGGCCACCGACAAACGCTTCTGGTTGGGCCGTCCCAGTGAGATGTTCGATCTCATCGTGTCCGGTGATGCCCGCAATCGCACCGCTCACTCATGGACCTATTACGAGCGCGCCATGCGCTTGGCGCACATGGTGTGTGCTCTCGATGCTCGCCCCTCCGACGATGAACTGCGTGCCGTTGACGCATTCCGAGGCATGTTGGTGGCCACCATGACCGGTCATGGTGTCAATCGTCCGGGTAGCGCTGGCGTGGCCGCTTCGAGGCTTGGCCCCTCAGCACCGGACAGCTCGGCCACGGCCGTGGCGACGCTGGGGGTGGCCGCCGACTTGGCCCCTGTGGTGCTGGCCCCGCCCGAGAACCTGGAAGATCTCCTCGCCGAACTGGACAAGCTCATCGGCTTGGCTGGGGTGAAGGCCGAGGTGAGGCTGGTCACGAACCTGTTGCAGGTCCAAAAGCTGCGCGTGGAACGAAAACTTCCGGTAGTGGACGGCAGCCGCCACCTCATCTTCACGGGCAACCCCGGTACCGGAAAGACGACAGTGGCGCGGTTGTTGGCCCGCATCTACCGCACGTTGGGCGTGGTGGACAAAGGGCATCTTGTGGAAACCGACAGGGCCGGGCTGGTGGCCGGGTTCGTGGGTCAAACCGCCATCAAGGTCACGGAGGTGTTCAATCAGGCCATGGGCGGCGTACTCCTCATAGACGAGGCCTATGCGCTGGCACGCGGCGGCGAGCGTGATTTTGGTCGCGAGGCCATCGACACCATCGTGAAGCTGATCGAAGACCGCCGTGACGCGCTGGTGGTGATAGCCGCCGGCTACCCGGTGGAGATGGCGGAGTTCGTGGACACCAATCCGGGCCTACGGTCTCGTTTCCCCAAGACCATCCATTTCAACGACTACGCCGACGAGGAATTGGTGGACATCTTCACCGGACAATGTGAGAAGGCCCGCTACCAACCCACGGATCAGGCCCGCGCCGCCGTAACCCGTTGGTTCCAAGCCCAGCCGCGTACCAAGGGATTCGGCAACGGTCGCCTGGCGCGCAACATGTTCGAAGCAACCATTGCCAACCAGGCCACCCGGCTGATGTCGGGGCGAGCCAAGGATGCACAGCCCCTCACCGACCAGGAGTTGCTATGCCTGGAAGAAGCGGATATCCCCGCGCTGGATGCGTCGTTGTTGGTCGTGGCCGTGGAGGGATCGTGAAGCGATCGGCGGCCGCGGTGGTGGCCGTGTTGATGGTGGTGGTGGCCGTAGTGGCACGCAGCCGACTGGACACTTCCAAGACTGAGACGCAACGCGTTCAAGTGCTCTGCGCGCAGATCATTGCCGATGCCTGCAACGCCTGGAAAGACGGTGGTGCCAATATTTCGGTGCGCGCCGGGGACACGTCGCAACCCAAGGTGGTCGACACCATCGTCATTGGCTTGTCAGTGGCCACCGGGGACCTTTCCACCACAGGATTTGGCTCGGCAACCCTGGTGACGGCGTCACCACTGGTGATCATCTCCAAGAAGCCAGCGGTATGCGCCGATCAACAGCTCGCCTGTTTCGCCGCACTCACGGGTGATCTGGCAGTTGATCGCAGCCCGGACGTTCTGGCCGCGCTAGAAACTGCAACTGTCGGCGATGCCGACCTCCTCAACAAGATCACGGCCAGCCGACTGGCCGAAGCGGACGGATCAACAGGAGGCAAAGTCCAGAACATTGGCATCCCGCAGGCAGCCATAATGATCCGGGCTCTGGTGGGCCCGGCGGCCAATCTGGCGTTCCTGGAAGTACGCCCCGCCGCCAAGGTCACGCTGGTGGGATTCGTCCGCCTCGGTGCTGCCTCGGGCGCCAAGGATCTGCTGAATGACGAAGGTCTACGCAGCGCCCTGCGCACTGCGGGCTGGAATTAGCCAAGAGCGGCACTCACGACGCGCTCCGGTTGGGACGCCACGACACGGCCAGCAACCCCACCCCGCCAACGACACCACCGGCGGCAATTGCGGAGCCGACCCATTCGGCGAACGTGATGCCCAACGCCCGGTCAAGCGAATAGCGGCCAGCGCCGACCATGGCGACGAACAGCCCAATGACGCCGAGGATCATCGTGTACTCCCACCCCTGGTCCTTCAAGAAAATGAAGAAGCCGTTGTTGCGGTGTGCGACGATCCCGGCGACGAGCATGAGACCGATGAATGCCGCTCCGGTGAGCGGCGTGAGGAAGCCGACGGCCATGCCCAGGCCGGCGGCGATCTCGGTGAAAGCGGCGAGCCGGGCGTGTACGGCCCCGGGTCGCATCCCCATCGACTCGAACCATTTGGCCGTTCCCCCCAGGCCTTTCGTCTTGTTGTGCCCGTGGTACGCCATGGTGATCCCGGCGGTGACACGCAGGATCAACAGGGCGAGATCAGTTTCGTGCATCTCACGGTCCTAGCAGGGTGGTGCGTATGGGGTTGGCCCGAGGTCGTACAGGTTGCGCCCACTTGCGGCATCAACATCGGCGGCGGTGCCCGGTCTGGGCACCAATGCAGTAAAGAATGAGGTATGTCCAGCCCCACGCGTGGTCAATCCGTACGTCTGCGAGTCGGTGCTGCGGTGCTCGCCGTGGCCGCCTCGGCCAGCGGCTGTGTGAAGGTGTCGTCCACGTCCAAGCCCGATGACCCAGGCACCGCAGGCGCACCGAAAGGCGCCACGGTGGTGGACATGGCGGTGTCACCGGAAAAGATCACGTTGCTCACGGAACTGTCGGCGTCGTTCAACAACGATAAACAGCTCTACGAGTTCACCAAGGCTGACGGCAAGAAGGGTCGGGCGTTCATCAGGGTGCAACGCAAGGCGTCGGGAGCGGCCGCCTCCGCTCTCATCGACGGATGGGACGAAGCATCGGAGGGCCCCAAACCAGTGGTGTGGTCACCGGCCGCCACGTCTTGGGCAGCAGTGGTCAACCAGCGCTTGGCCGATGCTGGGAAGCCACCCATTGCCAACACTGCCGTGCCGTTCATGCTGACCCCATTGGTGATTGCCATGCCCAAGCCCATGGCCGCGGCCCTGGGCTACCCGGGCAAACCGGTTGGGTACAGCGACATCTTGGCCTTGGCCCAAGACCCTCAAGGGTGGGGATCCAAAGGCCATCCTGAGTGGGGCCCGTTCAAATTGGGCAAGACCAATCCCAACTTTTCCACCAGTGGCCTGTCGGCCACCATTGCCCAGTACTACGCCGCTGTGGGCAAACAGCGGGGCCTGTCGCTGGAAGACCTGGCCCAGCCCAAGGTGGCAGAGTTCTCCAAGGCCGTGGAGTCATCGGTGGTGCATTACGGCGATACCACATTGACCTTCCTCAACAACTGGTACCGGGCTGATCAGCGAGGAAATCCCCTCGGCTATGTGTCGGCTGCCGCGGTGGAGGAGAAGAGCGTCATCGATTACAACAATGGCAATCCCGATGGAGTGGTGTCACCCGGTGAGACTCCCAAGAAACCCCGCATCCCCCTGGTGGCCATCTACCCCAAGGAGGGCACTCTGTTCAGCGTCAATCCACTCATTGTGCTCGATGCCGACTGGGTCACCCCGGAAGACAAGCTGGCCGCCAAGGCCTTCAGCAA
>JANYHQ010000255.1 GCA_025358985.1 Acidimicrobiales bacterium | reverse complement strand
GTTGGCCATGTGGTCCAAATACGAATTGAGGAACTCGATGATGCCCCCGCGCTGCCAGGCGGCCTCGTAGTGGCCAAGGCGTTCCTCATCAGAAACACCAAGTGCGCTCATGGTTGGTACTGGTACCGGTACACCAGCCCCGGACAGCCGTGCCGCCGCTCGGTAGGCAACGCGGTCTTGTTCGTACTGGGCCCGCTTATCGACGTATGTGGGGCCGTTGTACGCGGGGATCGAGAAGTTGGGGGTGCGCTGGAACACCGTGAGCTGCTTGGCCTGCTTGGCAATGATCGGGATCGACTGGATTGCCGATGAACCGGTGCCGATCACGGCCACCCGTTGACCGGTGAAGTCGACACCATCGTGGGGCCACCTACTGGTCCAGTACACGTTGCCGACGAACCGACTCGTGCCGGCGATGTCGACCTCCTTGGGCATGGAGAGACATCCTGAAGCCATCACGTAGTGCCGACAGCTGACTGAGGATCCCTTCGATGTGCTCAACACCCACCGGCGGCCGGCGTCGTCCCAGGTCGCCCGCTCCACCCTGGTGGCGAACTCGATGTCACGACGTAGGTCGTGCTTGTCGGCCACCAACTGGGCGTAGCGCAGGATTTCTGGCTGTGTGGCATACCGCTCGGACCACACCCACTGGCGCTCGAGTTCCGGATCAAAGCTGTATGAGTAGTCGATGCTCTCTACGTCGCATCGCGCCCCCGGATACCGGTTCCAGTACCACGTACCGCCCACATCGTCGCCCGTCTCGAACACCCGCGCCGAGAACCCGAGGTTGCGTAGCCGGTGGAGCAGGTACATGCCAGCAAACCCGGCTCCCACCACGCACACGTCGAAGTCCACCGAAGCGGGCTGTGATTGTGCGGGTACTTGTGTTACCAACGACATCTTGTCCTCCTGAGGCCTGACCGTCACGACACGTTGGCCCGAGGGTACGCATCATGGAGGTCAACGACCAATCCTCCGGCGTTTTCCCACTCCCGGGCGGAGACGGACAGCCCGATGAAGCGGGCCCCTCCCCCCCGAGGGCGAACATCTCAGTGGCTCAGTAGTTAAGTGGTTGCCGACTGGATGGCCGAGACGGTCCGCTCCAGGTTGTCGATCTGCGCTTTGGCGCCGCGGCCCACCGGGGCAACTCGAAGTGTGGTGATACCGACCGCAGCGGTCGCCCGGATCCGGTCGGCGACCATTTCATCGGTGCCAATGAACATCGCGGCCAACACAAACTCATCATCAACCGCAGCGATGGCCCCTGGCTTGTCGCCGGCAACCCACAATGACTGCACCTTGTGTGCCATATCGGCCCAGCCTGCGCGGGAGTATGCGGCATTGTAGAAGTTGGTCTTCGCCGATCCCATTGCACCCAGCGTGAATGCCGCCACTGGCCGATACTTGGCGATCAGCGCGTCTACATCGTCACCCACTTCGAGCGTTGCGTTGATCTGCAGGTCAAGGTCGTCGAGTGACCGGCCTGAGCGTTGCGCACCGGCTCTCAAATGCGGAATGACTTGGCCCGCAGCGTTGGTCATGAACGATGTGCCCAGCCAACCATTGGCTACCTCGCCGGTGAGCTCGAGCATTTTTGGTCCCAACGTGGCCAAGTAGATCGGAATATCGGGTTTGGGGGGCATCGACAGGCGCAGCGCCTTGCCCTCGCCTCCCGGTCGAGGCAGAACGTAGTGCGGACCAATGCCCGTGACACGTTCGCCGGATATTGCCTTGCGGACAACCGAGATGTATTCGCGCATACGAGCCAATGGTTTGTCGAACGACTCGCCATGCAACCCTTCCACCACCTGCGGTCCGCTGACGCCGAGCCCGAGACAGAACCGATCGTTGGTGAGTCGCGCCATGGTGAGTGCAGTCATGGCTGCCATGGCGGGAGTTCGTGCGCTGATCTGCATGATCCCCGTGCCGAGGCGAATCTGTTGAGTCAACGGCGCGAGGTAGGCCAGGGGCGCGATGGTCTCCATCCCCCACGCCTCGGCGGTCCAAGCAAAATCGACACCGATGCGATCCGCAGCGCGGACCACTTCCACCATGTCTTCCCAGTCGGCCCCGTCGTAATAGGCACTACCGATCGACAAGCCAATCTTCATTTGCTATCCAAGCCTCGCTCGGCCACGTCTCGGATGCCCTCGATGGTACGAACCATGTTCTGTCGATGCTCAGCAAGCCGTCGATCGAGGATCTTTGACTCCTTGTCGGGCATTGCATCGATCGCTGCATTGATACCGCTGCGGGCTGGCCCCATGCGCATCCACTGCGTCAACCGAGTGGATGACCCGACTGCCTCGAGGGTGAACCGCCATGCCGATGACGGGTTCGCCGGATCGCCGACCACGTACCCAAACGTGCGCATCGGTTCGAACTCCGAAATGGTGGAAGTGGTTTCCCACGAACCGATCGCGGCATGGCGGTTGCGACCCACAAAACGCACGCCCAACCCCATTTCAGTGGCCCCATCACACAACGACGCGCCTTGAAATTCTGAGCTGAACCGCGCTGGCAGTTCGATGTCACTCACCAACGCCCACACCACCGATTGGCGGGCGTCGATAACCACGTCGCATTGCGTGGTGGGGCACTCTGAAAACCTCAGCTCATGCACTTGCATCGATGGTCTCCTCCTTGGTGACTGTCTCAGAGTTCACTTCATGAACAAGGTCGATGAGTTGGGCAATGGTATCGAGTTGCTCATTTGGTTTTCCCGAGATCTTGGCCTGGAGTGTGGTGATCCCTGCTGCGCGGTATCGACGGAGCCGTTCTTTGATCATTGGAGCCGTGCCAAGAAGATTTGTGTGCATACCAATCTCGATGGGTACGCGGTCAGCGGCCTCTTCCCGACGACCGGCAATCCACAGATCTTGCACCGCATTGACGTCATCGCCGAAGCCTTGGCGCTCAAATGCAGCGTTGTAGAAGTTCTGGTCCTTCGACCCCATTGCGCCAATGGTGAATGCGTACCCCCGGGCGTGGCGTTGTACCGCCTCATCGACATCGTCGGTGAATTCCACCGACACCGGTATGACCAGATCCATGTCGCGCAGGGATCGACCGGACCGGGCTGCCCCGGTGCGCAGGTGAGACAAGAAGGCATCCGCGTGCTCGGGCATGAAGGCGTTGCCAATCCAGCCGTTGGCCAACTCCCCTGTCAACTCCAGGTTGCGCGGCCCGAGTGCGGCGACGTAGATGGGGATCTCCACAGGTGCGAGCATCGATTTGATGGCACGACCAGAACTATGGGGCAATGGCAGTTCGTACACGCTGCCTTTGTGCGACAACCGCTCACCGCGAGCGACTTGGCGGACGATCTCGATGGTTTCGCGTGTTGCCGATACCGGTGAATGAAACCGTACGCCGTGCCACCCTTCCATCACCTGTGGTCCGCTGGCGCCGAGCCCGAGGATGAACCGTCCGCCCGACAGGCCCTGCATCGTCATCGAAGACATTGCCAGCATTGCGGGAGTGCGAGCGCCGATCTGGACGATCCCCGTAGCGAGGCTGATGGTCTTCGTCCGCGCCGCCAGAAACGCCAACGGAGTGAGCGCGTCTGTGCCCCATGCCTCGGCGATGAACACGGTGCTCACGCCGAGTCGCTCTGCTTCGACCACGAACTCGGCATCGGCGGGTTCACGCATCGAGGTCGCAATACCAACCCGCAGGTGACTCACGGCAGCACCGTGTTCAGTTTCGACACGGAACTGACCGTACCAAACAGTTGCGTCACGGAACCAACTACTTTCCTTGCACATCTACCGTTACAAGAACGGGTCAGAACTGCACTCTTGACTGGGAAGATACCCGTATAGCCAATGTTCCCAGACGAGATCCGAGAGATGACCCGTCCTTGTAGTGGGGTG
>JANYHQ010000477.1 GCA_025358985.1 Acidimicrobiales bacterium | reverse complement strand
GGGAACACCGCATCGAGGGGCAGTGTTTCAGCCGACGCCTGGGGGCCACGAACAAACGTGGATTTCACCGCTTCGACGAGCGTCAAGTGGCATTTGGTGCGAATCTTGAATCTCGACAGGGCCGCAAACACGTCGGCCCCGGCTCCGGGATCGGTGTCGATGAGCACCGCATCGGGGGACAGTCGGGTCAACCGAACAACGGCGATCACCTTGCCTTGGGGTTGTAGATGCAACGACCAACGCACGTCGCCGACAACCATGGCGGCCACGTCCTGGGACAGTTGACCCTGCAAGAAGCTCACCGTGTCCGGCCCCTCGGCCGTGATGATGTCGCGCGTCCCAACGGTTGCGGCACAACTGTGCCTGAGGGCGTCCCACCCCTGCACCGCGCTGAGCAGTTCACTCATGATGACCGCTCCGCACTACCACCGAATGACCTATGAAAACAGCTGCGCTCACCCGTGTGGCAGGCCCCTCGGCCCTCCTGCTCCACCATGAACAGCAACGTGTCACCGTCGCAGTCATAGAACGCTTGGTGCACGAATTGGCGATCGCCTGACGTATCGCCTTTGCGCCACACCTCTTGGCGGGAGCGACTCCAGAACACCGTCCGTCCCTCATCCAGGGTTTGGCGGACTGTGTCGGCGTTCATCCACGCCATCATGAGCACCGTATTGGTGCCCAGTTCCTGGACGATGGCCGCCACCAGACCGTGCTCGTTGTAGCGCACTTGATCCAGGTCGTGGGATGTGAACGCAATCGTAGGAACCACGCCGCAATGGTAGGTGCGCTGTACGGGCAAACGGCGCCACGCTTGCGCTTAGAGGTACAGCCCGGTGTTCCCATCGATACGATCTGCGGCGACGCCGTGGATGTCTCGTTCGCGCAACAACAGATAATCCTCGCCGCCCACTTCCACCTCGTAGCGCTCTTCCGGGTTGAACAACACCCGATCACCGATTTGGATGAGCCGTACGCCCGGCCCTACCGCCACCACCTCGGCCCAGGCCAGACGCTTGGACACTTGAGCGGTGGAGGGAATCAGCAAACCGCCCTTGGACAGACGTTCGCCATCAGCGTTGGGCTGCTGTACCAATACGCGATCAGCCAACATCGTGATGGCCAGTTTGTGGTCTTCGGGCACCTCCCAACGGTACCCGGGCCGTGCTCCTCTCCATACCGGGCCGCTCCGCTAGTGTGCCCGGCGTCACTCTACTGAACGTCACTTCCGCGAACTTCCGCCGCCGCATCCGTACCAGAGGGGTTTTCACCATGACCACCAAGTTCTTGCTCAGCGAATCCCAAATTCCCCGGGCCTGGCTCAACATCCACCCCCTGTTGCCATCCACCATGCCACCGGCGCTACATCCGGGCACCAAGCAACCAGCGGGGCCCGACGATTTTGCCCCCCTGTTTCCCATGGATCTCATCATGCAAGAAGTGTCCATGGACGAGTACGTGGAAATACCCGGCGAAGTGCTCGACATCTACAAGTTATGGAGGCCCACACCGCTGTATCGGGCTCACCGCTTGGAGAAGGCGCTCGATACCCCAGCTCACATCTATTACAAGTATGAGGGCACATCTCCGGCCGGTTCACACAAACCAAATACGGCGGTGCCACAGGCTTATTACAACGCCAAAGCAGGCGTAAAGAAGCTCACCACTGAAACAGGAGCCGGTCAGTGGGGCACGGCACTGGCCTTTGCCTGTGCCCAGTTCGGACTGGAGTGCGAGGTATGGCAGGTGCGAGCCTCCTATGACGCTAAGCCATACCGACGGCTGATGATGGAGACATTTGGCGCCACCGTGCATCCGTCTCCTTCACCACTCACTGCCTCCGGGCGAGCCTTTCTGGCCCAGAACCCGGACTCACCCGGTTCGCTGGGTATGGCCATTTCTGAAGCGGTGGAGGTGGCCGCCATGGGCGGTGACAGTGTGCGCTACGCGCTTGGCTCGGTGCTCAATCACGTGTTGATGCACCAGACAATCATTGGGCTCGAAGCCCTCAAGCAGTTCGAGTTGGCCGGTGAGTATCCCGACGTCATCTATGGATGCGTGGGTGGTGGTTCCAACTTTGGGGGATTGGCATTTCCGTTCCTGGCCGAGAATCTGGCTGGGCGGGCCGCCACTCGGATCGTGGCGGTGGAACCGGCGGCGTGCCCATCCATGACACGTGGTGTGTACGCATATGATTTTGGTGACACCGCGGGTATGACTCCATTGATGAAGATGCACACTCTCGGTAAGGATTTCATCCCTGACACCATCCATGCCGGTGGCCTGCGATATCACGGCATGAGCCCACTGGTATCGCATATCTACAACCTGGGTCTCATCGAGGCCGAGTCACGCAACCAGCTGGATTGCTTCAAGGCGGGCGTACAGTTTGCCCGTACCGAGGGCATCATTCCAGCGCCGGAACCCACCCATGCATTGGCCGCATGTATCGACGAAGCATTGCGGTGCAAGGAATCGGGCGATTCGAAGGTGATCCTCACGGCGCTGTGCGGACACGGCATGTTGGACTTGGCGGCCTACGAGAACTACCTCGCCGGCAATCTCGTGGACTACGAGTACCCAGAAGCAG
>JANYHQ010000459.1 GCA_025358985.1 Acidimicrobiales bacterium | reverse complement strand
GTTCATTCCAGCCATCGGCCATGCAGGTCACAGATCGTGAGTACCCGCGTCACGATGCGCTGGGCGTTGCTGATCCGTAGTCGTGCCCCATGACGAGCCAGTGCTTCGTCCATCTCCAGCAGTACCGATATGGCACTGGCTCCGAGGTATTGCACGGCGCTGAAGTCCAGGTTCACTATCGGAGCCGCAGTGCCAGACCACTGCTGGCCCCAAGCACTGAAGTCGACCGCCGTGGCGGCGTCGAGTTCAGTGAATGGTGGCGACACGGTGAGCGAAGTCTCGGTGGTACAGGTCACCGGATAAAATTACGAAATTTCATGACTCCTTTGCATCACCCCTAGGGGTGGTGTGATTGACGGACCCGAGCGCGATACTGCCTGCATGGCCGATTCACCCAGCACGCCGATGAGGGTCGCCCTCACCAACGATTTCGAGTTGGTGGTGGCTGGTTTGGCACGTCTGCTGGAACCGTTTGCGCAGCAGGTGAAGGTGGTGGATGAACCGTTGCGCGGCGCCAAGGTGGCCGAGCCGGTGGACTTGGCACTGTTTGACACCTTCGGGCATCCGGGGAGTGGTCTCGACGAGATCAATCGATTGCGAGCCGATTCCAACGTGGCCCGTATCGCCGTGTTCACCTGGCAGTTCGAACACGGCGTGGTGGCCCGTGCCATGAGTGCCGGTGTGGCCGGCTATCTGAGCAAGAATCTCAGCGCCAAAGAACTGGTGGACGCCATGCTGCGTATTGGAGCAGGAGAGGTGGTCATCAGCGACGACCCGATCACAGATCGCCACAGCACCGCGGGGCGCGATTGGCCGGGGAAGCTCTATGAATTGTCCGAGCGCGAGAGTGAAGTACTCGTGCTCATCGCCGAGGGCCTCAGCAATACCGAAATCGCCACCACGTTATACCTGTCACCGAACTCCGTGAAGACTCATATCCGCAACGCCTATCGCAAACTCGAGGTCACCACGCGGGCTCAAGCAGTGCGAGCTGTGTTGGAACGTCGAATGACGAGACGACCAGTACTCACTCGGTAGTTGCCGATATCGTAAGTACCTATATCTGCTGTTTCAACGATGCGCTGGGCACATAGTCGATGCCCCAGTCGGCATACACGCCCACTAGATGGCACACCGTGCATCGTGCTCCCACCACAATCCACTCCACGTCCAATTCCGGTTCCGCCCCCACACAGAAGCCGATGGCCAACTCGAACACCTTGGCTCCACATGGGCAAACCGCGTCACCGGTATCAGCAGCGTCCCACAGTTCGGCACTGTCACCGATGAAGGCGGCCGTTTGGCACTGCGTACAGGTACGCATGGCCACACCATCTTCTTCGCTACATTCCATCCAGAACGTTGCACTGCCACACGTGACGCAACGCGAGGAGCGCACGTCTTCGGCCAGTTCGCCGGTGGCGCTGCCGAACTCGCGCACGAACGCCACCATGTCCTCGAAGTTGTCGGCATAGGACTGACCATCGCGTTCCACGAGCACAGCAGCGACAGTACCGGTCCGAACCGTGCCGAGCTGATCAGTCGAAGTTGAGAGACCCACTCCGGCTGCGCTTGAGTTCGAAGAAATCAGGATATGAAGACATGAGCACTGCCCCGTCGAACATTTTGGCCGCCATCTCGCCGCGCGGGATCGATGACAGCACCGGTCCGAAGAAGGCCACCCCGTCGATGTGAATGGTAGGGGTGCCTACATCCATGCCTACCGGGTCCATCCCTTGATGGTGGCTGATCTTGAGGGCCTCGTCGAAGTCCGTGGTGTGGGCTGCTTTCGCCAGCTCGGCGGGCAAGCCCACCTCCGCCAACGCTTCGGCGATGACCACGTCGAAGTCCTTGTTGCCACCGTTGTGGATACGCATGCCCATTGCGGTGTACAGCGGCAGCACCACCAAGTCTCCGTGCGCCTGGGCGGCGGCAATCAGCACCCGCACCGGACCCCACGCCGTGTCCATCATGGCCCGATACTCAGGGGAGAGATCGCGTCCTTCGTTCAACACCGCCAGACTCATGACCTTGAAGCTGAGGTCAAGATTTCGCAGGCTGTCCACTTCGAGAATCCATCGGGAGGTGATCCAGGCAAAGGGGCAGAGGGGATCGAAGTAGAAGTCGACCTTGGTGGAGGTGGCGGGGGCCGTATCGGAGGTCTGGGTGTCGAGTGCGGTCATAGCCGCCACGGTAGAGCGGCTGCGGTCTTACGGCGACGCGTCCAGATCGGCCCGCACTTCATTGCGCTTCACAGGAAGACTCCTACACTTCGTCATGGGCGGGGAGAGACCCGAAGCGCAACGCCAGCGTACCGAGTAACGCGGCCACCACGGTGGCGGCCAGAATCCCTAACTTTGCCTGCGCGTCCAATGCCGCATCGTCGTAAGCCAGTCCCGCCACGAACAACGACACCGTGAAGCCAATACCAGCCAACGACGCCACTCCCATGATGGACGCCCACGTGAGGCCGTCGGGAAGAATGGCTACTCGGGTCCGTACCGCCACCCAACTAGCCGCCGTGATGCCAACCGTTTTTCCAATCACGAGACCGAGAATCACTCCCAGGGTGATGCGAGACGACACGGCCGCCTTCACTGCACTGGAACTGATGGAGATGCCAGCGTTGGCAAAGGCAAAGATGGGCACAATGGCGTAGCTGGTCCACGGATGCAATCGGTGCTCCAGCCACTCCACCACTGACACCGATTGGCGGGCCATACGTACCGTTTCCGACGCTGCTGAATAACTCGAAACATCGGCCAGCACCGCCTCGTCAACCTGGTGGGCCGCCACGATGGCCCTGGTGGGCGCCAGCAGGCCCAAGATGACGCCAGCAATGGTGGCATGCACACCCGCTTCATGCACGGTGAACCACAGCAGCATCCCCAACACCACGTATGCCCCCACACTGCTGACGCCCAGCGTTTTGGCCACCAGCACGGCTGCGATGAGCGCAACCGAAGCCAGCAGCATCGTTACGTTGATGCCCTTGGAATAGAACACTGCGATGACCACGATTGCCCCGATGTCATCCACGATGGCCAACGCCAACAGAAACAACTTCAACGAGGGGTGCACACGCGAACCAATGAGGGCCAGAACACCCAATGCCATGGCGATGTCGGTGGCCATGGGAATACCCCAACCCCGCACACCGCTGCCGCCAACGTTCACCGCAACAAACATGAGGGCGGGCACCACCATGCCTCCCAGCGCCGCAATCGCAGGGAGCGCAGCCCGACGGGGATCCTTCAATTCCCCCACCGAAACTTCTCGTTTGATCTCCAATCCAACTACGAAGAAGAACAATGTCATCAGGCCGTCATTGACCCAATGGCGCAGGTCCAACGCCAGCGCATGCCCCGCCACCCGAAGACTGATCTCCGAGCTCCACAAAGCTTCGTAACTCCCCTTCCACGGCGAATTGGCCCACGCCATGGCAGCCGCGGAAGCCACTACCAGGAGCACACCACTGGCCGCTTCGGTGGCCAGAAAGTCGCGCAATGGTTGAATCACGCGCCTTACCGGCCCAGTTCTTAACCGGGACGAAACGAATGTACGTAGCGACGTCATGGAGGCTCCTCACGAATGAGGTACCGACCCTACTGTGGGGTTCGTTCCGGCAGTTCGTTCCGCCGGCTCAAGGAGCGACGCGAGCTATGGCCACACCTACTCGCCGCCGCACCGGTTGGGCCGCATCAACGCGCAGGGCACTCGCTACCGATGTCATGACCGAAGCTCGTTCCATCAGCAGTACCTCCGCACACTCGCCCCTTCGCATCACGGCTTGGGCAACGGACTCCACCGGGCCTACATCTGACACTTCGCCATCAGCGGCGAAGCCGAGACGGTGCAACAATAGGAGCCGGCGTCGAGCACAGCTTCAGCCATGCGACCCTCCTCGTGCTTGAGTTCCGTGAGGTCCGGACACGACACGTACCCGGAGCCCGGATCACCGGCCGACGCCAACAGCATCACCATGGACGTCGATCGGGCCAACGAGATCACATGGAAGGTGCAGGGACCAGCAGCGACGCTTTGGGCAAGCGACTGACCCAAACCGGGTGATACCGGCGCCCGGCGCACCACCAGCAAGTAGTCACGACCGCCGACGCCCCCACTACCACTTCCATCGGCAGCAGATGGGGGTGCGTTTCGGGGGTCAAGACACAGCATCAACGGTGGCCGAA
This sequence comes from Acidimicrobiales bacterium, assembly GCA_025358985.1. Classification (GTDB taxonomy): domain Bacteria; phylum Actinomycetota; class Acidimicrobiia; order Acidimicrobiales; family JANYDT01; genus JANYHQ01. The sequence continues at coordinate 4,079 of JANYHQ010000459.1, read as the reverse complement.
TCCAACATGGCGTCGGCGTAAGCTCGGTCCATCGTCCTGAATGCGGGACGCACGGACGAACTGATGTTGGTGAACGGACCACCCGGTCGACCCATACGGGTGCCCAACTTGTTGCGTTGTAATCCGGCCCTGGTGAGGATGCTTCGTTCCACCGCCGCCGCCTGGCCAGCGAGACTGTCCAGTGACTGATTGGTGTGGCGCAACGTTCCCAAATCCACCTGAGCCACCGACCCCCGCCCACATTTGCGCACGGTGTCGAGCAACAGACCTACATCCACCCCGTAGTCAGCTTCAAACGTGAATCCCTCAGCTACGTGGCGACGTATGGCGTACATCCCACTCAATGGCTCATGGATATCACTGACCTGGGGAAACAACAACGACAGCAATGGTCGAGCCACCAGCTCTGTGACCCGTCCACCCGGACCCGGCTCACCATCTGCGTCCAGACGGCGAAAAAAACCCTTGGACATCATGGTCCATCGATCATTGAGTAACGGATACACCAAGTCTTCCAGCCGGGTGACATCGAACGCCTGCAGATCACCGTCACAGAACAACACGATGTCGCCCGTGGTCACCGCCAGGGAACGCCACATGGCATCGCCTTTGCCCAGGCTGGGACCGAAGCTCTTCATGACAGAATCGGTGGACACCACTCGCGCGCCGGCAGCGGACGCAACACTGGCCGTGGCGTCGTCGGAACGATCGTCCATCACCACAATCTCGTCCACGATGCCCCGACGCACCAGGCGCGAATGGGCTTGGGCCACAAGGGCTGCGATGGTGGTGGCTTCATTGCGGGCGGGTATACACATCGACACCGACGCACGTTGCGAACCCACTCGTCGCAGGTCCACAACCTGGGGCGATGCAGCCACAGATGGGAGTTTTGCGGTCAAAACTGCACTTTCGGTCACGGTGGCGGTCATCGAGATCTCCTTCATCAGCAGAGTGTGGTGATGATCGGGCAGCTTGATTGCGTGCGTGCTGCGGTGGTGTCGCGATTTCGACGCGAAGGTGTGCGTTATGAGTGTTCGGGTGTTGTTCATCGAAGACGATGACGTCATTCGTATGGCGTTGCGGATGAATCTCGAAGATGACGGCTACGACGTGGTTGAGGCGGCCAGCGGCGAACTTGGACTGGAGAAGTTCGCCGAATCCGGCTTCGACGTGGTGTTGGTGGATCTACGCCTTCCCGGCATGCACGGTCTTGAGGTCTGCCGACGCATCCGCCAGCGCAGCGTGGTCCCCATCATTGTCGTCACCGCACAGTCCGATACCCACGATGTGGTGGCCGGACTCGAAGCAGGCGCTGATGACTACGTCACCAAACCAGTGGCGCCCAAAGAATTGTCGGCACGCATACGAGCAATTCAACGTCGTATGGAACTGCCGAAGCACATCGTGAATCCGGTGAGCATACAGTATCACCATCGACGTTGCTGCTGGTGAGGTTCGCAAGGCCGGGGAGTTGGTGAACCTCACCAAAACCGAGTTTCAGTTGTTGTGTGAGTTGGCCGAGCGACCCGGACAGATTGTTACCACGGAGTCACTGTTGGAGCGGGTATGGGGCTACGACTACCTCGGTGACAGTCGTTTGGTGGATACACAGGTATACCGTTTGCGGCTCAAGATCGAGGACAACCCTTCCAGCCCCGCACATCTCGTGACGGTCCGTGGAATGGGATTCAAGCTGAGACCATGACGGAGCGTCGTCCCCAACTTCGTCTACAGCGCCGGGCGGTTGTCACCTTTGCTCTGTTGGCTCTGCTGTCATCGATTGGCGTTGCCGCCATTGCCTACTCTCGTACAAGCAGCGTGTTGGTAGCCCAACGTGAAACGTCAGCCATGCACCAGGCATTTCTCAATGCCCGTACCGTTCGGGCTGGACTACGCACCGATCGAACAAATATCGTAAGCGCACTTTCGTCTTTGGCCACCGGGAAGTCATCGTACCCACCCATACGATCGGGGTTGCAGTGGTACGCCATCTCGGTGGATATTGGCGCCCGTGACATTCCGGTGGATCTGGCTCGAACCACCGCCCGGGGGGTGGCATCGAGGCAACGGATCGAAACCAACGGCAAGAGTTTCTTGGTGGTGGGGGTTCCACGTAGATCTGGGGCCACCATTCTCGGCTCTGCTCTGCTCGGCTCCGCGCAGTTGTTGGTCATTGCTCAGATCACGTTCACCCTCACCGCAATTGCCGGCATCGGCACGGTGGCGTTCACGCTGGGCGGAGTGCCGTTGCAGGTGCCACGCTCCGATGGCCAACTCATCACCGGGCCGCTATTGCATGATGATCTCCGCCAGCTGGCACCGGACGAAACCGTTCGAGCGCCGAACGTGGTGACCGCTACTCCGTGGACTCAACCAGCGGCACGCTTACGCGGATCCGATGGAAACGTATGCGCGCTGAGCAAGGCGTCGGACATCGATTCGGCCACGGTGACAATACGATCAAGGTCGTCCCCAAGAGCTGCTACCAACGCCGCTTGGGAGGTGTCTGTGGCGGCCTCGATGGCGAGGCGGCCCGCTCGCCCAACATCGGTGAGTTCACCCGCTTGCATCGCGCCGGTGGCCTCGAGTTGAGCAACGCAGGCGGACAGGGCATCGGGGCTGAATCCTCGACTCGATGAGTACTCGCCCAGGCCAAAGCCCAGCCACAACTCGGTGAGTACGTTCATGGACAGCGCGTCGAGTCCGGCCGCTATGCAGGCGCCGTTGTGGCCATCACCGCGGTGTTCGCGTACCAACTCCGCAGCTCGCCACAGCTGACCGAAACCGTTGGAGGGAACGTCGAGTTGGCGCAGTCCACTGAACAATGGACGGCCCACGCCGTCCATTGCCCGTAACGCAGTCAGCAGCGTGTCGGCGATGGCCGACGCCTCGCTCTCACGCTGAGCACCGAGGACCGACGCGAGGCTTTCCATGGCCGCCAATTCACGCTGGGCCAGCACTGCGTCACGCGAAGCCACACTCCGACCCTGTTCGTAAGTGGCGGCCAGGAAGTTCGGTTCAAACACCCCGAACGCAGCTACCACCACCGACGACACGGGCTCGCCCAACGACGACGCCCGCCCCCATACGTATCCGTCCAAGAAACCGAGACCGAGGGCCTCCAATCGGGACCCGGATTGGGGTGACCACCAACCCTGGGTAGCAATTGGTTCCAGCGCATCTCGGAGTCTGCGAGCAGGCGTGGTCGGCACCACGGGAACGGGCACTGAGTCGGCTGACGGGCTCAAATACAGCGATGCGATTGTCTGATAGTCCACGCCGACAAGCGTGACACGTTGAGACCTCGTACGCTCACGCCATGTCCGAGATCTCCGATCGCTATTCCAACATTGCGTCCGCATTTTCCGCCCGGGTCGAGGGGGTCCAGGATTGGACCTCCCCGTCACCGTGTGAGGGTTGGCTCGCCCGAGATGTCGTGGCTCACGTGGTGGGGGTTCACCGCGGTGCGCTGGCTCAGGTGGCCGGTGGTGAACCGGTCACCCTCGCGGCCGATGATGACGTGGTGGGCGCCTGGAGTGATGCCACCTCGGCGCTGCATACGGCCCTACTCGATCCGGCTACGGCCGGCTCTACCGTCCCCAGCCCATTTGGCCCCATGCCTTTGGAGCAATTGGTGGGCCGTCTCATCTGTACTGACACGTTGGTCCATACCTGGGATCTGGCTCGCGCCACCGGCCAAGATGAGCAACTCGATGCTGATGCTGTTTCGGGTGCCTTTGCTGGACTCAAGCCAATGGACGCCATGATCCGTATGCCTGGCGTGTTCGGTGCCAAGATCGAATCACCGCCAGGCTGCGATGCCCAAACCGAGTTCCTCAATTTCCTCGGTCGGGCCGTGTGATACCGGTTCAATCCGAATTGGGAAACTCGTACTGCACTTGGTGGAACGAGTCCACAGCAAACGCGTAGAGCAAGCGCATCGTGGTTGCGCCGGTGTTACGCGATGAGTGCCATGCATTGCCGGGGATGAACACCGCAGATCCGCTTCGTACCACGTGTTCAACCCCGTCGATTTCTACCAAGCCCTGTCCGGCCAGGATGTAGTAGATCTCGGG
>JANYHQ010000443.1 GCA_025358985.1 Acidimicrobiales bacterium | reverse complement strand
CAGCCCACAACGGAAGCGCCAACGCCCCCTCCACCACCCGAGGTCGGTTAGCAGTTACCAAGTCCGACGGCGCCACATCGCACAGTGTCGCCAACCGGAGTTGATCGGCGTCGAGGGAGTGCAACAACGCTCGGGCCACGTCTTCCACCGAGGCCAGCGGTCGGTGCCACTGTCCACCCATGAGTGGCGACTGGGCCGGATACGCACCGAAGAACAGAGGCGAAGTGGAAGCCACCTCCTCGTCCACAATGGTGACGCTGTAGGACAGATGGTGACCACCGAACCGCCATCCCCATACCCGTTCTCCCGGCACCCCGAACACGCTGACGAAATAGCGCAACGGGTCTCGGCCGCGTTGGTTAACTACGCGCCGGACCCACCCTTCATTGCGGTCCAACACGTTCTCCAACGCCATGATCGATGACGCTGTGGCAAAACCTGGATCGCTGAGGCCGCTGGCCAACAGTCGCAGTCCCCATTGCTGTGAGAGTGAGCTCACTGCGCTCAGCACCACACCGCCATGGTCGGTGGGCGTGTAAAACCATCGTTGGCGTTCAGAGTCATCGAAGGCGATACTGGCCGCCACTCGGTGTTCGGGCGAAAGCGAGTCCAGAAATGCCAGGGCCGCGTTGGTCATGAGTTGCACGGTGTTGCCGGTCGTCGTCATTGCGGGCGACGCTACCGATAGTTTCTCGGTGATGACCGCATCGGACAGACCGCAGCCAACCGCCATGTCCGTCGATGCGTGGGCTGCCCATGGGTTCACCGGCGATCCGGCCCTCCTCACGAGAGAAACATCCTTGGTGCAGGCTTGGGTGAAGCGTTGGAGTGATGCTCCTTATCAGCCAGTCCTCTGCAACCACCGTGGTGACTGGGTCACGGCTGCAGAGCTCTCGGCCCGCTCCCGACGGGTGGCCGGCCGTTTCGCAGGCGCCGGGTTACGGGCCGGCGACCGCATACTCATGAGTTGTCCGCCATCGGTAGATCTGGTGGTGGCCCACGTTGCGGCGCTGCGTCTGGGGCTGGTAGTGGTGCCGGTGAACACTGCCTTCTCGGCCAGTGAACTGGCCAATGTACTCAATGAATCATTGGCCAAACTGTCTGTGGTAGACGACCCCGCTCGTGTGCCGCACGGCCCAACGGTGGGGCCCGCCGTGGAACTGGCCGACTACGAGCCGCCGCCGTTGGACACCGTCGGGAGAGACGATCCCGCCATGCTGGTATTCACGTCCGGTACCACCGGGCGACCCAAAGGCGTGATGCTCTCCCACGCCAACTTGTTGTCGAGCGCCGAAGCGCTGCGTATCGCGTGGCGCTGGACGCCCGCCGATCGTTTGGTGCTGTCGCTGCCGTTGTTCCACATGCACGGCCTGGGGGTTGGGGTGCATGGCACATTGCTGGCCGGCGCGTCAGCAGTGATCGTGCCGCGATTCAGCGTGGACGAGGTACTCGATGCCGTCGCGCATGATCAGGCCACCCTCGTGTTCGGGGTGCCCACCATGTGGGTGCGCATCCTGGAGTCGTCGCGTGTGGGGGAATTGGCAGGTCTACGGCTATGCGTATCCGGGTCGGCACCGTTGGCCGCCGATGTTTGGCAGGGCCTCGCCGATCGGGGCGGACAGCAGATACTCGAGCGCTATGGCATGACCGAGACGGTGATGAACGTGTCCAATCCCTACGAAGGTGAACGCCGCCCGGGGTCTGTGGGGTTACCTCTGCCCGGTGTCAACGTACGTCTTCATGACATCACCACAGATGGCGTGGGAGAAATCGTGCTCACCGGTCCCAATGTGTTCACCGGGTATTGGGAACGACCTGAATCCAATGCTGACGCTTTCACCGCCGACGGCTGGTTCCGCACCGGGGATCTTGGTTCTTTTGACCCCGACGGATATTTGCGCATCGTCGGGCGGTGCAAAGACCTCATCATCACCGGTGGATTCAATGTGTATCCCCGAGACATAGAAGACGTATTGCGTGAACACATCGGCGTGGCTGACGTCGCAGTAGCCGGCGAACCATCGCCGGAGTGGGGCGAAACGGTGGTGGCCTACGTGGTGCGGACCGATTCAGCAATAGATGCCGAGACACTCTTGGGTCATGCCGCGTCACGGTTGGCCGGCTACCAACGTCCCCGACGCATCGTGTTCCTCCCCGAACTGCCCCGCAACGCCATGGGAAAGGTGGTGAAAAACCTCCTGCCATAACCATTCAGATGATTGTCTGAAACACCCTTCGAGGCTTTCGTCGGATAACGCCACGCTAATCCTCAGGATCCAACCGTCGCCCGGTGTGGCTGCACCGCTATGTTCGGTGACGCGCCGTCGCTTGGTACGGCCGAGTTCGCTACCGAGGGGGCGGGTATGACTGACGGTGATCAGGCACGCGCAATCGTTATGGAGGGTGTGGAGGCACGCTGGGGCGAGTCGTGTCGACGGGATGGTTTCATGGTGCACGGCGTCACCGCTCTACCCCGGCACTACTTCGCTGGGGTGTCCACTCAGGACCTGCGGGCCCGCGACTGCGATCAACTCTTCGGGGCATTGCGCTCCCACTGGCGTTTCGGACTCAGCCGCCGATCCAGCCAGTCATTGGTGCGGGCGTTCTCGCCAGACGCAGGGCGCAACGGTTGGGATGCCCCGGTGTCAGTACTGCAGATCGTCACCGATGATGCACCTTTCCTGGTGGATTCCGTGGCCATGGCCACCCGGCGCATCGGACTCGGCATCGAGTTGGTGGTACATCCCGTGTTGTGGGTGCGTCGTGACGGCGATGGCGCGCTGGAAGCACTCAGTGATTCCAGTGACCCGCTGGCCCACGCTGAGTCGTTCATGCATTTCGAGTTGGAGCGCACATCTGACGACGCCACGTTG
>JANYHQ010000441.1 GCA_025358985.1 Acidimicrobiales bacterium | reverse complement strand
AATTAGTTGGCTCGCCGCCTGAGCGCCTCCGGTCCCCATGCCAACGCACGAGCATGGGCGTGGTAGTGGCCGGGGATGGTGCGCAGACGGTCATCGAATTTCCATCTGCCATCGAAGCAGCGCTCCATCACCTCGGTGAGTCGACTGCGGAGGTGGCCACGGATCTCGTCGGCAGGCTCCGCGCCATGGTTGCGCCACACCACCATGGGGACGGTACAGGCGTCGCACTCAGCCACCCAACAAAGGTCATCCTCGTAGAACCACTCAGTGAATCGGGCCTCTTCACACAGTTCACACGTGGGATCCCATATGCGCGTTTCATCGGCTTTCCATGAGGCAACCATCGACATGCACCGTAGGCCAGGCCCCAGAGGGTGATAGTTCCCAGTTGTCTCAGCCGGTGACCATGGCGGCCTGGATGTCGGCCATTGAAGGGTTGACCATGGCCGTACCGTTGACCACCACCGTGGGCACGATTTCGTTGCCATTGGCCACCGATCGCACAAACGCTGCGTCATCGGCACTGTCCCAGATGTTGCGCTTGTCGAACGTGATCTCTGCGTTGGTGAGTTGGCGCTCGAGGGCGGCACAGAATCCGCATCCGGGACGCCAGAACATCACAATGTTTTTGACTGGCGTGGCTTCGGCTGACATGGGTAAGACCTTACGCAACGCCACGGAACTAGTGCTCAGGTGTATTACTCACCACCACTGCCGTGATCACCACCGCCGTGACCACCACAAGGGCCGCCACGAGCACGGACGAGCCCACGTGGTTGTGTACGAACGACGAAATGGATGCCGACCACCCGGTGACGCGGTCCACCATGCTGCCCCCGGTCAATGAGGTGTCGGTGCCACCGAGCAACCGACGCTCGTACCAGCCGTAGTAAGCCACATAGCCGCCGGCCACCACCAATACTGCACCCGAGGCCCGTTGCACATATGGCAGTACGGTGCGCATCCGCCCCACGAACGCCTGCTGGGCCAGAGCTAGGGCCATCGACACCATCACCACCACCAACCCCATGCCAAGGGCATAGGCCACGAACAGCGCCACCCCGGCAGCGGTATTGGACTGCTTGAAACTTGATGCCACCACTGCCAGGAACGGGGTCAGGGAACAACCCAGCGAGACCGTGGCATACGACAGGCCGTAGGTGAACATGGCCCGCAGATCCGACCCCTGGCGGGCACTGCCAGGCTTTGGAAGGCCAATAGTGGGCTGGTAGCCGCGCAGCATGGCCACACCCAGCATCACCAAGACGCTTCCCACCACCATGGTTATCCACGGAATCCAGTGGTAAACCACGCTCGAAACCTCGCTTACCACGAAGCCGATAGCGGCGAAGATCACCACAAATCCGGCAGTGACCGTGAGGCCCACGAGAGCGGCTCGGGCCAGTCGAGCCGATGTGGACCGGCCTTCATCGCCGGTGGCTCCCACGTAATACGACAAATACGCCGGGAGCATGGCAAAACCACATGGATTGAATGCCGCCAGCACCCCTGTGGTGAGGGCCAAAGCCAACGGAGCGTCGAACACGGCCAGAGTTTCTCAGGTCAGCGCCCCAACGTGGCAACGCATGGGACGGAAGGAGTCGCAAGGTCAGTGCAGAGCGATCCAGATGGCGCCGAACTGGCAGGCGCCCGCCCCCACCACGAACGCGTGCCATACCTCGTGGTACCCGAACCACGTAGGACTGGGATCGGGCCGGCGTCGAGCCAGCACAACGGCGCCGAGGGTATAGAGCGCTCCGCCCATCAGCAGCAGCGTGAGGGCAACCGGGCTGAGAAGCTTCACGAATTGAGGGAGTGCCAGGAATGCCGCCCACCCGAGCATCATGTAGAGGATGCCACCAGCGCGCCGAAATCGACTACGCCAAAACAGTTTCAGCGCCGCTCCCGACAATGCCGATACCCAGATCACCGCCAACAGTGGAACACCCCAACGCCTGGGCAGCGTCACCAGGCACATTGGCGTATACGATCCCGCAATGAGCAGATAGATCATGGCGTGATCCACCCACTTCATCCACGGACGTAACCGGGTAGTGCCCAGGCGAAGGTTGTACGCACTACTGGAGGCAAACAGGCCAGCCAGGGTGAGCGAGTAGATCAGTGCAGCCACCCGGGCCACCGATCCGTGAACCGTGAACACCAATGCAGCGCCGGCCGGAACGGCCACCACAAGGGCGAGCTGATGGAGCCGACCTCGAAGGTGCGGAAGTCCTGTTTCGCTTGACCGCTCGGGAGGGCGTTCTACGCGACCTCGCCACGGTCCGGCGTCTCGTTCCTGGGTGGCGTTCACGGCTCCAGTACCACGGCGTCACCAACGTGCACGGTCCCCGGTTCCACCACGCTGGCATAGAGGCGACTGACCCCACGTTCACGGCGGTGGTGCATACGCTCGTAATCACCGTTGATGAACCACGCTGCGTTCTGGCTACACGGCAGCGCATACAGCGACACTTCGGCAAGTACGGCGCCGATACGCAGGCGTGAACCGGAGTGAACAGCTGTCCAGTCGAGCCCTGCGATGCTGATGTTCTCGCCTGCGTTGCCCGGGGCGATGGGGTGTCCTTCGAAGGCCAATTCCGCCACCACGTCGGCTGACCACAAGCACAATGCCTGCCAACCCCGCCCATGATGGCGACGAGTTTTCTGACGGTCGCCGTCGATGCCTCGCAGCCCGATGTGCACATGGTCCGTGCCTCGTTTGGGAACCCCTCCGCCAGAGACGAACAAACCTGCCACGTCACCACGCATGGGTAGGGCGGGACCGTGCACCATGGCCAGCACCCGTCCGGCTGCTTCGAGCAGCGACAACGACGCGTCTACGCAGGCTTCGAGATCGGCCCGAGTGTGGTTAGTCCAACGTTTGCGCAGCAAACTGGTGGCCAAGCTCAACTCGTGCTCGCCCTCCAACGAGATCCGGAACAGTTCGGCGGGTAGTTCCACGGCGGACGCCAAGGTGTCGAGCACGGTGCGCTGTTGTTGCAGGAGTTGCGCCAAGCCCGGCAGCGCCCACGGATCATCGAGGCGTTCGGTCATCACGCACCACCACGGTCCCAACACTCGTACCGTGTTCACCAGATCATCCTTGGTGTACTCAGACGACGGAACGGTGGTCATGAGTGGTGCCAACACGATCGTTCCCGCACATATGGATCAGACACCAAACCAGCCGTGGCGTCGTTGTGAAATCGCCATACCGGATGCGACTCATCTTCGGCCTGCCACTGCGGGTGGGGCCTATCGCCATTGGCAAATCGGATCCACGCCTGATTCATCTGCGCGCTGAGCTCATCGAGATGTTGAGCGGCTCCCAGGAACTGTGATGCCCCAGGTTGGTGAACGTTGTTGAACACGAACGGAATCTCCACCGCATGACAGGCCCCCATCCGACCACCGAGCAATGAAGTGGGCCAGGCAAACACGTACTGCCACGAGGGCACTCCCGCCGCGCCGAGCGCATTGGCTAGATCGTCGGCGGGAATCCTGAACACTGCGTCGGTTTCCATCGCCGACCACACCTGTCCCCAGTCAAACGATGGATGGATCGAGCGGTAGAGGTCAACCACGTCCGGCGCAGAATCGCCATGGCGGGCTCGCGCCCGCGACACCACGCCATCGCGGTCGATCCCCGCCAGCGAACTGTCCCATGCAGTGAACAAGCGCATCTCATCCAGCGTGGTGCCATGAAGCACGGCTTCGGGTTGGGCGCCCGTGCCATTTTGGACGGCCTTCAGAGGATGGACGGGCAGCAGTGATCCGCCCAGTACCGGCTGGAAGGGGAGCGCAGTTCCACCCGAACTCAGCATCTGTTGTTGAGCCGCCAACAGGTCCGCCGCGGGAATGGCGCGGAGTTCATTGGCGGTGGCATTGGCAAGGCCGAGTGCTTCGCACAATCGGGTCGTTTGTTGCTCGGCCTGCTCGCTGGAGGTGACGTTGGCGCACGCACCGCTCTGCAGTGCGGCGCGCCGAAACAGTCCGCGCGCTGATGGTGCGCCGAGCATGGCGCCGATGCTCATGGCGCCCGCCGACTCTCCGAACACAGTGACCCGATCGGGATCCCCACCGAACGCTGCGATATTGCTTTGCACCCAGCGCAGGGCCTCCAATTGATCGGCTAAGCCTGCCGTTCCCGAATCGGGTGCGTCCTGCAGATGCAGGAACCCAAAGACGCCCAGTCGGTAGTTGATGGTGACCACCACAACATCTCCGTCACTGGCGAAACGGGTGCCGTCGTACCAGGACACACCACCGCCACCGGTGAGGAATGCACCGCCGTGTATCCACACCAACACCGGCCGGTGGCCGTCGTCGCACGCCGGGGTCCACACATTGAGGGTGAGGCAGTTGTCCTCGCCCACGGCCACGCTGCCACCGTCGAGCATGGACTCGAGTAACCCGGGTACCTGCGGTGCCATGGGGCCGAACTGATGGGCCGTGCGCGTACCGGACCAGGGTAGGGAGGGAACGGGCGGGGCGAAACGCCGCCCTCCGACAGGCGCCCGTGCGTACTCGATGCCCCGAAACACCTCAACCGGGCGGTGAGAGTCTGACGACCCGTCATCGGGCGCAATGGTGACCCCGGCTAGGTGGCCGAGCGGGGTATGGGCGACGGGAGGGCGGACGTCCATGTGAATGGAAAAGGTACTGCGCCGGGGCCGTTAGAAGCACGCGGGGGCGAGCTTCGGTGGCTATGGTCAGCGGCCGTGTCCGGACACCGAGGTCGTGCGCCGGTCATGGCCACGATGCGAACGTGGTGGGGGGAGGCCCGAAGTAGGGCCGTCCAGCAGGGATGGGATCGCATCACCGTGTGGGGGGCAGTGGGCCCCCACACGCGCCGTGGTCGTCGATTTGGAGCGTTTGGTGACGGATCGATTGTGATGTTTCCGTGGGTGTCGCTGTATGGAGAACGTTGGATGCGCATCGGCAGTGAAACCATGATCGGCCCCATGTGTGCATTGGCGGTAGGCATGTCCGACGAGCAGGAAATGCTGTCCAACCCAGTGCTGTCCATCGGCAACCGGTGTCTCATTGGGAAGGGGACAGGGATTGTGGCCCACTGGGGCGTCCATATCGGTGACGACGTATTCACTGGCCACAACGTGTACATCACTGATCAAAACCACGGCTACGAAGATCTGGACTTGCCGATTGGCGCTCAGACGATGCCGGAGAAGGCCGTGTATATCGGTTCCGGCTCATGGCTTGGGCATGGGGTGGTGGTGCTGCCCGGAGTCACCATTGGCGAGCACGTGACGGTGGCGGCCGGTTCAGTGGTGACCAAGGACCTCCCTGACCGGTCGGTGGCGGCGGGCAATCCGGCCAAGGTCATCCGATTTCACGATGGCGCCGCCTGGGTCAGACCGCCTCGGGGGTGAGCCACCCGCTTGGTGTCAGGGTTCTCGGCCGCTGAGTGCCCAGTGAGCGGCGGTGGCCACCAATGCGTCGATGAGGGCATCGGTGGGAGCGATACGGCCGTCGACCCGTTCGAACCCTGCAGCGTGAGGAGTGAGGCCACGAACTCTGGGTGGTAGCTCCAACTGCACACCCGCGCCGGTGGGGCGATTGACGGGGTTGCGCGGATGTTGACCGCGCAGGTCCGATGGAATGGCTGCCGGGTCGTCTACTACCTCGTAGTCAGGTAAGTATGCGCGCAGATTGTCTGCCAACGTATGAGCCAGCTGTCGGTTGGTGCCACCCACCAACAATGAGGTCCACAATCCCTGGCGTCCGTATCCGTGCAACGCCACCACCACCTCCACGTGGGACAGAAAGCGGGCCAGGGCCGGCGATGCCTCTGGGTTCACCTCGGTCGACGGAAGATGCTCACGCAGCGGAGGGGCCTGTACCACTGCGTACAACGACGAACCCGAGCGCTCGGCGGCCACCTCAGCTATCTCGTCGGTCATCCGCTCCAAGTTGCCCCCATGGAATGCCATGAACCCGAACGGGGAGCGAAGCTCACAGATCTCGGTGACCCCGGGAGTGGCGAGCAGTGTGGCGAAACGCATCTCTACTCAGTCTGGCCTCGAACTGGCCCGTTGCGATACCGGTCCACCAGACTCACCCGATGACCACGTACGACAATCTCATCGTCGAG
>JANYHQ010000388.1 GCA_025358985.1 Acidimicrobiales bacterium | reverse complement strand
GCGGCGCTGGTTGATGCCGCCAAGACCCACGACCGCGTTGCAGTCCACCGAGAGGTCGTGGATGGAGACACGGTTGCAGTCTCGGAAGTCGAACACGAACTTGCATCCGACGCCGTAGGCCCCTTGATTCACGCCCTGCATGGCTGCGCCATTAGACGCCTTGAACTCAAGGTTGCGTCCGGGGCCTTCTATCTCGATGCCCGTGCGTCCGATGATGGGGGTCTCCACCGCATAGGTCCCACCAGAGAACGGAGCGAAGGAGATCTTCCCGCCACTTCCGAACGGGGCATTCAGGGCAGGGACGATGGAGGCGATGACCGAGTTGACGATACCCCCGCCTCCGGTGGATGCCGGGTTGGAGAAGTCCACGGTGGCGGTCTTCTCGTTGCGGGCGTAGTAGTTCGTCCCATCGAAGATGATGGTGTAGTAGGCGTTCTGGTAGCGCCGGAGGTAGTCCATCGAGGACGTGACCACCGAGGACGTGGCTCCAACCTTGGCTTCGACGGCTTGGATGGCTGCGCGGAGGTGGGAGTTGGAAACCGAGATGGATCCTGTAACCGCATCGGTCCCCCCGACGGGCAAAGACGTGTTGTTATCTAGGGATCCTGGGAAGTTCGTTTCACTCATCTGGGCCTCCTAGACAGGTGCCGCGTCCCAAGGGTCGGACACCTCGTCCCAATATGTGGTCCCGTTCCAATAGTCGATGTCAACGGGTGGTGGCGGTATCGGCGCACCGGGGTCAACCCACACCGACAACGTGGGGTCGGCGGAGTCGATCCACGTCGTTGCTGCCTCTGCCGGATCGGTCCACGAGGTGACGGTCGGGGCGGTGGGGGCATAACACGATGAGCCAGCCCATGACCAGTGCTTATCACCCCAGGTGACGATGGGGTCAGACCAGGTAACGGTCATTTTCCGACCCAGTCGTAGGGAAGGGAATCCCACATAACGGTCGCGTCGTCCCATGTGGCGATCACGTCAGCCCCACATATCGCCAATCCGCGCTGCCGAATCGGAGATAGAGTCGTCCGTCCGTCGTGTCGAGTACCGGACTGCCGACGACCGCGTTGGGGAACAGTATGTCGGTAGGCACGCCCGCATACGTCGGGATCCCAGATTGGGCGTCCTGCCAGTTGGAACCGTCTGACCACATCGGCTTGTTCGTCGTGGAGTTGAATATCTGGAAGCCCTCGGGGAACAGTGAGGCGGCGGGGAGCGAGCCGGTCGAGATGGTGGGCCACTTGCGGCCCGAGCCGAAGCCGAGCGCACCTATCTGAGTTACGTCGATAAGGGTGTTCGCATGGGGGGCGCCCGAGAACAACGTGGTCGCCGCGGCTTGGGTGGTCTGGATGTAGAGCTGGTCCCCGCCTACCGGAGTAGTGAAGGTCACGGCGGGGTTGGCGTTCCCGATGGAGACGTGGACCTCGCACATCGCGGTCGAGACCATCTTGAGGGCGGGGCCGTTCCCGTTGATCAGCACGCCTTGGAAGTAGTGATGGTTCCCCCGCAGTTCGAGTCCGATCGTGGGATGACCCGAACAGGTCGAGTTCGTGAACGAGGAGGAGTTGCAGTTCTTCACGATGATGCCCGAGCCCGTGGTCCCAGAGGCGACGATGTCGTCGAACTTGCCTGCGGTCCCGTCGAAGTAGAACGACCCGGTGCCGATGCCGCCGACATCGTTTATCCAGCTGTTCCACCCTCGACCGTTCACGATCCCGTTGTAGCTACCCGCCAGGAACTCGGCTTTGAGTGCCCATCCTTTGTTCTGCGTCGCTACATAGTTCGTGATGTAGGAATCATGGGGACCGCGGAAGGTCCACGCATCGCCGTCTGAGCCGTAGACCTTGATGTTGTCGCTGATCTTGTACGCAAGACGAGCCGTGTAGGTCGCCTTGCCGTCTTTCGAACGGCCGTTCGAGAACGGCACGACCGGTGACAGAAACTGAAAGGGGTACAAGCCGAGCGCTGAGTTGCACAGCGGCGGCGGGCTCGTAGCCGAGCAGCCCGTCACGCTGATCTGGCGGCATTCCCTGCGCAGGCAGGACTTGCCGACCAGATCAGCG
>JANYHQ010000365.1 GCA_025358985.1 Acidimicrobiales bacterium | reverse complement strand
GGCGCGCTGTTGGCCGACGTGCCCCACAGCCGACCGGTCCGGGTCACCGGCACCGCTGGAGATCCTGGCCTCATCGCCCGCCTGGGCCTGGAACGCTCGCGCTATGAGGGTCCCACCGGCATCGTGGGTGTCATTCATGATGCGCTACGAGCAGCTGGAGTGCCGTCAGCCTCCATCTGGGGGGCCGTGCCGCATTACCTGCCTGGCACCCCGTCACCCAAGGTGGCATTGGCGCTGGTTCAGCGGGCCGCTGAGTTGCTCGATTCCTCGGTGTCGACCATCGATCTGGAGATCGCCTCAGCAGAGTACGAGCGCCAGGTGAACGAGGTGGTGGAGTCCGACGAGGACATGATCCGCTACGTCCGTCAGCTTGAGGAGAGCCACGACGAGGGCGACGACGACGACGATGACGATGACGATGGTCCCGACGTGGTGGCCAACGGGTCGCTCACCGATGAGTACGGCAACCTGCCAACGGGCGAGGCCCTAGCCGCGGAACTGGAGCGCTTCTTACGCGACCAGGGATAGTTCAGCGGACGACGGCGCTATGACCCCCGAACCAGTGGCACTTCCATGCGCAGGTGTGGCGGATTGCGCGCGGCTGTGGCGCCCAGTTGGCGGGTATCCGCCACAGCCGCGCGCTGAACGCCACAGTTGACGAGTGTGGTATCGACGTGCCGTTACGCCACTGCCACTTGCGGCTCGACCCGTACGTGATGGGGCGAGCCGTATGCGCGCAGCAAATCCAGGAACGGTACAGCGTCGAAGGCTTCAGGACCGCGCACCCCGGCGCCCGCCCAGGTGCCTGTGGCCATGAGTTCCATGGCCACCACCGGGTTCACCGCCGTCTGCCACACCACAGCCTGACAATCGTAATCGCGCATAGAGTCAGCGTTGTCCACCACGTGGTAGAGGTACACCTCCTTGGCCAGCCCAGCATTGTCCACGCCGCGTACCCAGGTGCCGGCGCACGTTTTGCCATGCATCCGGTGACCCAGCATGGCCGGGTCTGGCAGGGTGGCCGCCAACACATCACGCGGTGACACTTCCACCCCTCCCACCTTCACCCGGCGAGTGGAGTCCAGACCCATCCGGTGCAACATCCGCAGCACTTCGATGAACTCATCGCCGAGTCCGTATTTGAAGGTGACGCGTCCTACATCAGGAATCCAGCGAGGGATAAGCAATACTTCTTCGTGCTCCACGTTGACGCACTGCAAAGGACCGATGCCATCGGGGAAGTCGAACATCTCGGGCTCACTGAATGGTTCGGTGGTGAACCAGCCGCGGTCACGCTCGTAGATGATGGGCGGGTTGAGGCACTCCTCGATGGTGGTCCAGATGGAGAACGTTGGCGCGAACGCATATCCCTCGACCACCAGGTTTCCGCCGTCTCGTACTCCAATCTCCTCGATGGCGCTGAACAGATGATCGGCTGCGTAACGGGCGAATACGTCTGACAGGCCGGGCTCCACGCCGATGCCCACCAGAGCCAGCAGACCTCGCTTCACCCAAGCATCATGAGCCTCGAATTGCTGATGACCGAGCGACACGCCGATCTGATGAAACGGGTCGGTGGGGTGAGGCGTCGACAATGTCATGGCCATGTCGAGGTAATGGCAGCCGGCGGTGAATGCCGCGTCGAAGATGGTGGGGTTGAACCGTGGGTCGCAGGCATTGACGATGACGTCGACTCGGTACTGACGGGCCAGGGCCACGATTGCTGCCTTGTCGGACGCATCGAGAGCGGCGGCCACCGTACGCATCCCTCCCTCGGCGGCCCCGGCAGCGACCCGCTGTGCTTTGAGCGGGTCGACATCGGCAACGACGAGAAAGTCCATGAACGATCGCCGTGCCGCGATCTTGGCGATGGCGTTTCCTACGCCACCGCTTCCTATCAACAACGTACGCATACAACCTTCTTGATCAAGGGACAGGAGAAGCACTCCCGACCGTCACGGGTCACGATGCCTTACGACACCGTGACCCCGGCGGCGAGTGCTCCCACCAGTGTGTCGACGTCGTCGTCGTCGATCACGAGTGGAGGACAAAACGCAATGGTGGATGGGGCAATTGGTCGGCCAATGGCCCCGTGGGTGAGCATCGTGGCGCGGACCGCCATGGGGTTGACGCCTTCATTGAGGGCCACCGCCCATACCGCCCCTTCGCCTCGGACCCCAGCTACGTGACCGGTCCTGTGCAGATCGTGAAGTCCAGCAGAGAGGCGAGCGCCGATGTGCTTGGCGCGCTCCACCAGAGCCTCATTGTGGATGATCTGAAGATTCACCAGCGCGGCGGCGCATGCGGTTGGGTGCCCGGAGTACGTGAAGCCGTGGCGCAGGATGAACGCGGGATCTGACTCCAACGCGGCGCACACGTCACGGCCTACCAACACGCCGCCCAACGGCACATAACCCGACGTGACGCCCTTGGCGAAGGTGATGAAATCGGGGATGACGCCATAGTGCTGGGCGCCCCAGAACGACCCGAGCCGACCGAACCCGCAGATGACCTCGTCGAAGATGACATACGCGCCGTGCTGGTCGGCCAACGCTCGGAGTCCCTGGAGATATCCGGGTTGGGGCGGATGCACCCCACCGGCACCTTGGACCGGCTCACTGATG
>JANYHQ010000363.1 GCA_025358985.1 Acidimicrobiales bacterium | reverse complement strand
CATCAGTGAGGTGGTGGGGGCGAAGAAGTCGGGCCTTGATGCTGTCAGCGCGCTTACGGGTGGATCGGTGCCGCGTCCGCGCAAGCCGGGCAAGCGCTGACATTGAGCGTATGGACATCACCGACATTCAGGGGCACATACGCGACATCGCTAATTTTCCGGCACCGGGCATCACGTTCCGCGACATCACCCCGTTGCTCGGTGACCCTGACGGATTGCGTAGCTCCCTCGACATGTTGGCCAATCTGGGCCGACCCATGGAGGCGACTGCGGTAGTGGGCATCGAGAGCCGTGGATTCCTGTTCGGGGTGCCCGTGGCCGACCGATTGGGTCTCGGCTTTGCTCCTATGCGCAAACCCGGGAAGCTTCCCTTTGATGTCATCAGTCAGCGCTACGAACTCGAATACGGATCCGACACGCTGGAACTGCATATCGACGCAGTAGGCCCCGGGGATCGGGTGCTGATCGTGGACGACGTGTTGGCCACCGGTGGCACCGCCGCTGCCGCAGTGAGCCTGGTAGAGGCGGCGGGTGCGGCCGTGGCGGGCTGTCTGTTCTTGGTGGAGCTCGACGCCTTGGGGGGTCGTAGCCGCCTGGGGTCGTGCCCGGTAGCCTCACTGCTCACGTACCCTTGAGCCAGTACTTGAAGGCGTACGCAGACACATTCTGAGCGAGAGGGCACCCGGTGACCACAATCGAGCAAGGTCACCGCACCGGAGTGGAGTCCGACCCGATTCTGGCGCCCCTGCTTGCCGCCTATCGGCTGCGTCACCCCAAGGCGCCGGCACAACGCATCATCGCGGCCTACGAACTCGGGGCCCAGGCCCATACCGGTCAGGCCCGCAAATCCGGCGAGCCCTACATCACTCATCCTGTTGCCGTGGCCACCATCCTGGCCGAGTTGGGGCTCGACGACATCACCCTGGCGGCGGCCATCCTGCACGATGCAGTGGAAGACACCGGCGTCACGCTGGACGATCTGGTGCTCAAGTTCGGCCCTGATGTGGCGGCCATCGTCGACGGGGTCACCAAATTGGAGCGGTTGCAGTTCGATTCCAAAGAGGCCCAACAGGCTGCCACCATGCGCAAGATGTTGGTGGCCATGGCCAAGGACCTGCGGGTGCTGCTCATCAAACTCGCCGACCGACTGCACAACATGCGCACCATCGACGCAGTAAGCGAAGAATGGAAGCGGCGCCGTACCGCTCAGGAGACGCTCGACATCTACGCTCCGCTGGCCCATCGCCTGGGTATCGGTGAAATCAAGCACGAGATGGAAGACCTCAGCTTCCGGGCGTTGGAACCTCGTAAGTACGCAGAGCTCAAGGCCATGGTGGCGGCCCGGGCCCCCGAGCGCGACCGGTTTCTCAAGGCGGCAATCACCGAGGTGCGTGAGCGTCTCGCAGAGTTGCATATCGATGCCGAAGTCACCGGCCGGGAGAAGCATTACTGGTCCATCTACGAAAAGATGGTGATGAAGGGCAAGGAGTTCGACGAGATTCACGATCTCATGGGCGTGCGGGTGGTGGTGGATTCGGTGAAGGACTGCTACGCCGCACTCGGCTCCATTCACGCCATTTGGAAACCGGTGCAGGGGCGTTTCAAGGACTACATCGCCATGCCCAAGTTCAACCTCTATCAGTCGCTGCACACCACGGTGGTAGGCCCCGATGGCAAGAAGTTGGAGTGCCAGGTTCGTACCCGGGAGATGAATCAGCGCGCCGAGTTCGGGGTGGCTGCGCACTGGGGATACAAAGAGGAAGGTCGCCCGGGCGGGCGTATCGACCCTAAGGACATTGGCTGGCTGCAACGCATTTCGGAGTCAGCCGTAGCCGACCAATCCGAGCCAGGCGCCTACCTGGAAACACTGAAGGTCGACCTTGACCAAGACGAGGTATTCGTCTTCTCCCCCAAGGGCAAGGTCGTCACCGTGCCGGTGGGGGCTACCCCCATCGACTTCGCCTATGCCATCCACACTGATGTGGGGCACCGTTGCATCGGGGCCCGGGTCAACGGTCGGTTGGTACCGCTGGACTCGTCACTCAACTCCGGCGAGACGGTGGAGATCATCACGTCCAAGGTGGACACGGCGCAGCCATCGCGCGATTGGCTGCAAATCGTGGTCACCACCAGGGCGCGGGCCAAGATCAAGCAGTGGTTCTCCAAGGAGCGACGCGACGACGCTGCCGAAACTGGTCGTGAAGAGCTCATACGGGTCATGCGTAAGGAGGGTTTGCCGGCCCAGAAGCTGCTGGGCTCGCCCATTCTCACCACCGTGGCCGATGCCCTCGGCTTCCCTGACGTCAACCATCTCCTGGTGCAATTGGGTGAGGGACATGTAAGCGCGCAGAACGTTACGCAACGCATGGCCCGGGAGTTGCGTGGCGGCGAGCACGAAGAGCAACTCTCTGTCACCACCCGCCAGCGTCCCAGCCGCGAGCGCCGCCGGACGCGTGCCCACGCCGGGGTCGGTGTCCATGTGGAGGGTCTCGACGATGTGCTGGTACGGCTGTCTCGGTGCTGCACTCCGGTGCCTGGTGACGAGATTGTCGGCTTCGTCACGCGGGGCCGTGGCGTGTCCGTACACCGCTCGGATTGCGCCAATTCTCACTCCCTGCGTACCGGGGCGGGCGGCCGCATGATCGAAGTGGAATGGGACGCGTCGGCCACCGAGCAGCGGGGCCGGGCGTTCGTGGTGTCAGTGATGGTGGAAGCGTTGGATCGGTCCCGGCTGCTGGCCGATGTGGCCCGAGTGCTCAGTGATTCTCACGTCAATGTCCTCGGCTGTTCAACCCATACCGGTTCGGATCGGGTGGCCCGTCAGCGCTTCGATTTCGAGTTGGCCGATCCCACTCATCTGGAGTCCATCCTGTCGTCGGTACGACGGGTGGATTCGGTGTTCGATGCGTATCGTTTGTTGCCGGGCAAGGGTGATCGCACCGCTGACCGCACTGCTGAGACGGTGGCCGTCGGCTGATTGCCGGTTGACTATCGTGCCTGCCGTGTTCGCCGCCCTCAAAGGAATGCCCGATCTTGTCTCTCCGGAGACTGATCGCCGACGGGCATTGGTGGACGCCTTCGCGACCGCCGCCGGGCGGGCTGGCTACGGCGAAGTGCAGTCGCCGTTGCTCGAGGATTTGGGTGTGTTTCTTCGTGTGGGTGAGGCCACCGATGTGGTCACCAAGGAGATGTACGACTTTGTGGACAAGGATGGCACCCGTATTGCGTTGCGTCCGGAGTTCACTGCGTCGTTGATGCGTATGTTCGTGGAGCACCCGCCAGCCACTTTGCCGTGGAAGGTTTGGACCACGGGCCCGGCGTTCCGCCACGAAAATCCGCAGGCCGGTCGATATCGCCAATTCTTCCAACTAGATCTCGAGGCGGTGGGGGCAGCCGACCCTGACGTGGACGTAGAGGTAATTGCCGTGGCCCACGATTTTTTCCGGTCGTTGGGTTTGACGCAGGTGTCGTTGAAGCTGAATTCATTGGGTGATGAGTCGTCGCGTGAGCCGTTCATGGCAGCCTTGCGAACTCACTTCGATGCCAATCGAGATGGGCTGTCCGAGCAGTCCCGCATCACCCTGGAGAAAAATCCGCTGCGCGTATTGGATTCTAAGCGCGATTACGATCAGGCAGTGATCTCGTCCGCACCGCAGATGATTGATTTCCTAAGCGCGCAGACGGCCGCCCACTTCGAACGGGTCCAGCAGGGGCTGCGAGCGGTGGGTATTGCGTTCACCCTGGAGAGCCGCTTGGTACGCGGCTTGGACTATTACACCCATACGCTGTTCGAGTTCGGTGCCGATGCGCTGGTGTCATCGCAAAACGCCATCGGCGGTGGCGGGCATTACGACAATCTGGTGGAGCAGTTGGGGGGTCCGTCCACCCCCGGGATCGGATTTGGGCTGGGGATCGACCGGATCCTGTTGGCCTGTGATGCCGAGGGTGTCTTCGGGGCGCCGCCGCGTATGGTGGCGGTGTTCGTGGTGGACACCACCGGCGGGTCGTCGGCGGTGGCGCTCACCCATGAGTTGCGGCGCGCTGGGATTGGGGCGGAGCGCTCCTTCGATGGACGTTCCATGAAGGCCCAGTTCAAGGCGGCCGACCGTTCCGGTGCGGCCATTGCGTTGGTGGTGGGCTCCAATGAGGAGGCCGATGGCACCGTGGTGGTGCGTGACCTGCGAGCTTCGGACCAGGTGGTAGTCCCCCGCAGTGACGTACTCGCCGAAGTGCAGCGCCGCCTAGTCGCTAACCCGCTCCGCCTCCCCTGACCCTGCACTCGCCGTGCCCGTGCCCGCCATCGCCATCGCCCTCGCCCTCGCCCTCGCCCCCCCCCCCCCCCCCCCCCCCCCCC
>JANYHQ010000270.1 GCA_025358985.1 Acidimicrobiales bacterium | reverse complement strand
CGGCGTTCTTCTGCAATACGCGCTCGGTCGTTCGCCGCGCAGTTTGGTCCTTGAAGACGATGGCAAATTGTCCTGGCCCCTCCAACGGCATGCTGAACACGTCAAACCACCGGCCCATCGCTTCGCTGCCCTGTTCGAATCGAAGAGTTTCACCCCCCAATCCAACGCGCGCATACTTCTCCACCCACGTCGGCTCCAGGTCAGGCACCAGCTCCAACGCCGTTTTGCCCTCCGCGTCGATCAACCCCGTCATCTGTTCAAACAACGGATTCGCCCTCAAAAAGCGGTAGTCGGTAGCGATCCCGCCGTCGTCGACGACGATCTCACATATACAAAACCCTTCGTCAATCGAATCGAACAAAGCATGCAGGCTGCTCTCGCTGGACCGCAACGTGGTCTCTGTGGCAACCGTGACAGACACATCGGAAATCGCCAAGAGGTTCTCGTTGTTGGTGACTCGTACCAATGTCATGGAGAGCCAACGGGGCGAGCGACTGTGTAGTCCTGCCACGCGGTGATCCTGCACCAAGCGACCGAGCTTGACGTTGGGGTGATTCAGTGTTCGGGAGAGCGAAGGCCAGACCCCACCGAGAGCTGTAAAGATGTTGCCAAACTCACCTACGGACAGCACTGATATCAGCAGGTTCAGCGCTTCGGGATTGATCCGTACGATGCTGCCATCATCAAGAAATTGAACGAGACCAACTGGACACATGTTCAGAAACTGCTCCAGGTCATCCACCTCCGTGGCAGCGACGTGAGGTTCGATGTTCACCTCGCCGTGACGGCAAGGTACTGGCGAGCTGAGTTGGCCATAGCCATCATCCTGAGCCGTACCGGGGTAGGCGCCATTCGCAGGGTGAACGTGTAGTCCAAGAAGTCGTCAAGGTCCGGTTCATCGAAATAGCGCTGAGCGATGAGATAGTTGTTGGTACACGGCCCCACAGCTTCGAAGAAGTTGAGACCCAGTACCCGCTCTTTGGGGATCCCGGCACGCGCCGACTCGAAAGTGTTGTACCAGGTTACGTCTCCGACGCGGTTCATGACTATCAGCCCAAATGCCAAACTGTCGAGCACAGGCAGCGACCAAGACTCCAGTGTTCCCAAAAGACTCGGCGAGTTGAACTCCGCATCCATACGGCCCCCTGAGCCGGGCGAGTTGTCCGGGCGAGGAACCATACAGGACCTCAAACTAATCGCCCAGTGCGTTGCCATCCGTGACCCACGTACCCTGACCCCGTTGCGGCGGCCTGGCCTTCGGCCGGCTCTCGCTCCTTGATTCTCATGAGCCACGCCGTGACACCGAGGACCAGCACCACCCCACCGAGTACGCCGATCTCCATGACATAGTCCCGAAACGTTGATCCGGTGCCAGGTTGGTTGGCCGCCTTGATAGAGAGCACCACAATCTCTTTGATCGACGCAATGATCCCCACCAAGAGGAAGGGTTCCGCCACCAGTTCACGCTTGGCGACCGTTACACGCACCGCCGACAACAGTTCCACCACCACAAACACCAGGAGCAGGGTATCGAGTACCTCCACCACCGGCCCGGGTTCGAGCCCGTCGAAGACATCCAACATCTTGACGGCGGCAACCGCCAACAACACAGCGGCTGAAATCACGAGCAGAGCCGCTATGCCAAAATACACGGCGCTCTCAGCTGTCTCCAGCACTTTGTGCGCTTTGTTTTGTGGCTCCTCCATCATAGAAACTGTATTCGCAAAGCTTTACCTAAGCCTCGTGGGTATCAATCTCGCAACGTCCGCCTTCGGTGGCGTCAGCATGCGAATGCTCGTCAATCAATGATCAGGGCCCACGACTTCGATCGCTCTTCGAAGCCAAGCCGTTCGTAGAGGCGGCCAGCTGGACTCCCGACAGTGACGGCAAGTCCGAGCGTTAGGCGATTTTGAAGCGCTAGTTGGATCACGGCAAAGTGAATCAACGCGGTTCCAACGCCGAGCCCGTGCCACGCTGGGTCGATGAATAGTTCTGTCACCCAGGGGCCACCCTCGTACTCGTCGTTGCCCGCCAGTTCCGACACGATGATTACACCGATGACCACGCCGCTGGGATCCAGCGCCTCCCCGGACGCCAGGCGGTTTAGCGGTCCGACCTCTTCACCGGACAGGTAGGTGGTGATGGTATTCGCCGCAGCCTCGACCGTGACTTCACTGGGATCGTGATCGGGGTGTTCGGGCGGGTACGCCCGTATGTAGACCGCTGCGTACGCGTTCGGCGTGTGCTGGATGGGTCCGATCGGGCACTTCCAGACAATGAGCCCATCCTGGACCAACTCGAAGGAACTCAGGACCATCATGCGCGATGCTCGCAGGACGGTGGCGCCAGACTCGACAAGTGCAGAGGCCACCTCGGCATCATGGGTGATCAGGCGGTGGCCGACAAGCGTATTCGCTACAGCGTCGACGAAGATGTCGGGTGTGGTCCCTGAGTACCGCGCCAGCACAGCTCGCGACGGCGACTTGCCGCGCTCGTCAATCCGCGCCGAACCCACCACCTGCGCGTCAGATGTCACGAGGTCCAACGTCGTCATTGACAGCATGCTAGAAGTGAAAGTCGGAGATCAGGACGAAGGCAGCGAACACGGTAAAGCAGGGTGTTGGCACAGCTCAGATGAGCTTCGTGTGCACCAATTGCGTCAGGCCTCCGGCCTGGAGCTCAGCCACCGCGGGCACCGGATGCGGATCGGTGAACGCCAGAGGATCGTCGAAGGCGGGCTCGGTGCTGGTGTCGATCTTCCAGTACGAGGCTTCCAGTGCAATGCCGTTGGGGTCGGTGAAATACACCGACCGGAACACGGTGTGCTCCACCACATCAGTGATCTCACACCCGGCGGCAAGCACCCGCTGGCGTAATGCCTCGAGTGCATCTTCGTCAGCCACGTCGAACGACAGATGGTCGAGCTGGATAATCCGATCAGTGGGAGCGCCGGCTGCCTTGCTGAAGGTTTGGGCGCCTATGACCTCGAAGAACGCCACCGTGTTGGAATTGCCCATATTGAAGAAGTAGTGCCGCATGGTTCCGGCCATGAGCGTGGCCACCAACGGCATGCCCAGTACCCCTGCATAGAACCGCACGGTGGCATCCATGTCTGGGGTGATGAGGGCAAGGTGGTTGATCCCTCGCCACTTGGGTGCAGCAGGAAGTTGGCAGGGTTCATTGGACATCATTGGCTCCTCGATCTCCTTCACAACAAACGTGCAACACGTGCCTTGGCTCGTC
>JANYHQ010000269.1 GCA_025358985.1 Acidimicrobiales bacterium | reverse complement strand
GCCGCCGACATTGCCGGCATTCGTCAACGTGAGCAGACGGCGGCGGCCAAGGAACTGGGGGTAAATGACCTGATGTTTCTGGGCTATCCAGACGGTCAGGTGGAGTGCACGTTGGCACTGCGCCGAGACATCAGTCGCGAGATCCGCCGCTTCACGCCCGACGTGGTGCTGTGTCAATCCCCGACTCGTGATTTCGAGCGGGTGTACGCCTCGCATCCGGACCACTTGGCAGCCGGCGAGGCCACCATGTGTGCGGTATATCCCGATGCCCGCAACCCCTTCACCTTCACGGAGTTGATGGATGAAGGGTTCGAACCGCACTCTGCCCGGCAGGTATGGATCATGGGCGGTCCCGCCCCGGACAGATTCGTGGACACCACCCATCAATTCGAGCGCAAGTTGGCGGCGCTGCGTTGCCACGAGAGTCAGCACACCGACCCGGTGGGGATGGCCAGTCGGGTTCGGGAATGGAACTCATCGATCGCCAGAGCAGGTGGATTGCCGGAGGGGCGTTTGGCGGAGTCATTCCGTGTGATGGATACCGCCTGATCACCGGGTAAGGCGCGCCACCAAGCTGGACGTGTCCCACCGGCTACCGCCGATGGCCATGACGTCGGCATAAAACTGGTCAACCAATGCAGCTACTGCCAGTGTGGCACCACTGCGTCGGGCTTCGTCCAAACAAATACCTAAGTCCTTACGCATCCATTCCACCGCAAACCCAAACTCGAACTCGCCAGCTGCCATGGTGCGAGCCCGATTGTCCATCTGCCACGACTGTGCCGCCCCCTGCCCAATCGCTGCGAAAACGGCATCGGCGTCCAGACCCGCCCGCTGGGCGAAGTGCACACCTTCAGCCAATCCCTGGACCACTCCAGCGATGCAGATTTGATTCACCATTTTGGTCAATTGGCCCGAGCCGGACGGGCCCATCAGCGTCACCGCCTTGGCGTATACCGAAATCAATGGCTCAACCGTGGCAAACACAGTGGTGTCACCGCCACACATCACGGTGAGTGCGCCCCGCTCTGCGCCAGCCTGGCCGCCCGATACTGGCGCGTCCACAAATCCAATGCCCCGGCCCGCCGCGTACGTTGCCAGTTCACGCGCCACGGTGGCCGATGCCGTGGTGTGGTCCACCAGCACGGAACCCGGCGCCATCCCCGCCAGGGCGCCGTCGGGACCCATGCTCACGGCCCGGACATCATCGTCATTGCCAACGCACATGAACACCGCTTCGCAGCCCGCCGCGGCCTCTGCTGGCGTTGCCGACGCCAATCCCCCATTGGTCGCCACCCAGGCCTGGGCGGTAGCTGTTGTGCGGTTGTATACGGTGACGCGATGCCCGGCAGCGGCTAGGTGACGGGCCATGGGCGAACCCATCACGCCCAATCCAATGAATGCGACAGATCTGTTGTGGGCGCTGCTCATCGGATCATTGTGGCGCATGAGTGAGTACTCACTGATGAGTTGTAGATCAGTAGTTCTATCGCCGCGCACAACCGGTATCTGCGAATGGTCCAAACGATTCATTCATGGAAAGAACCTCCGTCCAGAGGTTGACGGTTCACCCACCATATTGAACACTCTCCGTAGTCGCCGACACCCCTTGACCCCCGGCGGATCAGAAAGAGGACATCATGGACATGCAACCGCACAAGCAAGGAACGTCGTGGAAGCCCCGTCGTTTTGCTCGCCTAGCCGCCGGCATCGCCGTTGCTGCCATCACCGCCGCTGGAATCGGCGCGGCAGCTGGCGGAGCATCGGCTTCCACCGGTTGGGGTAGCCGTATGGCCCCCCCGGTATCGGTCTCCGTGAAGACGGTAGTGATCGGTCCCGATCTCGCCCCGCAGTCCACCGGCTGGGGCGGCTGAGCGCTCCCTCTCGCAACCGTGGTGGTGTGTCCTTGCGTCACACACCACCTCGGTTGAGTTTCAACGCCTAACGCGAACCCTCACCTCAAGCTCAACACGCAACCGACCGACAGATCACGGACCCACCAAAACCAGCACCACTACACACCTATGAGTACACGCCCGACGACGGCGCCCATCTGGGCGTTCAATGCAC
>JANYHQ010000262.1 GCA_025358985.1 Acidimicrobiales bacterium | reverse complement strand
GCCTGTACTTCACGGCGAAGCGGATCGCCCGGAACATCCGGAGCGGGTCCTCCGTGAAGCGCTGAATCGGATCGCCCACCGTGCGGAGCAGCTTCCGCGCGATGTCGCCCTGACCGTCGTACGGGTCCGTAATCGTACCATCCTCGGCAACGGCGATCGCATTGATCGTGAAGTCACGGCGCGACAGGTCCGTCAGGATGTCGGTGGGCGTCACTTGCGACGGGTGCCGATTGTCGTGGTACATCGCTTCAGCCCGGCAGAGGGTGAAGTCTGCATCGATCGTGTGTTCGACCTCGTGATGATGCGTGAGGTGGCGAAGACCGAGCATACCACCGAAGTAGCCTTCGGGCAAGACCATGTGTCCACGCACCGTCACGTACTCGGGGCGCTCCTGCCAGACCACGAGACCCTGTTCAGCGACCAGCGAGTGCACCATGTGATCGTAGGACTCGGCCTCGACAGCGAAGTCGAAGTCCTTACCGTTCGGGATGCCGAGCAGATGATTACGCACGGCACCCCCTACGAGATACATCTTCATAGTACCTTATCTTTCTTTGCGCGGATGAAGTTGAACGCCTCTTCGAGATTCGGGAAGGCGTGGCGTGAATGCCCGCCTTCGAGATTCTTCGTGACGAGTACCCATACTTCTGGCGAGTTGTGAGGGAAGAGAAGCTCGAAGATCAGGTCAGCCTTAGCTGTCATTTCGACTTGAATCATGCTTGATGCTCCTTCCGAAGTGGTTCGACCTCGTAACCGTGCTTCAACAAGACTTGGTGAGCATGGCGAAGGTCAGAGTTTGCTTGCTGGCGGAGACGACGTGCCTTCGTGGCAGGGCAATCGCACTTGCAGATCGCTTCACCGCAGAACTCACAGTTACGATCGCAGCACGGGTAACTCAAAAGTCTCCCTCTTTTGTGTAATCAGTATCGTCAAAATCGTCGTCGTCCTCTTCGTCCTCATCGATGAACTCGACCTCATACTCCTCTTCATCATCATCGTCGTACTGGTCCTCATCGAAGGCACGGCCAGCTTCCCAACCGCTGCTTTGAACCTGGGCGAGCATCTCACCGACGACAGTGTCCAAACTAGTCAGCGTGATGACACCCTCGTCGTACTCCTTGACTGCGCTCATGATGTGGTGCTTCGCGTCAGCGACTGTCACGGCGAGACTCTTCTTTCTCCCACCACGGATAGCGGGGCTCAGGGGGTGCGTCGTTCGCAGCGGTGAAGATGAGGACGTAGAAGATGATCAGCAGGATGAGGCTCATTTGAGCTTCGCTTTCTTACCAGTCTTCCCGGTACGTTCAGCCTTGTACGCGATGTGTGCATCAGGGCACGTCTCACGACGATGTCCCGGCTTGTGGCAGATGCCACACTTGCGCTTGCCCGGCGCTTCAGCCGCACCAGAGGTGTAGACCACAGCCTTCTTCGTCACACTGAGCCCCGCTTGTTTCTCGTCAGCCGAGGCCACAAGTAGACGATCACCTTCACCGAGCAGCGCGTTGATCACACGGTTGATCTGCTTGTCGTGCTCACGCATGGTCTCGTGCAGTTCCTGGGCCATAGCCATGAGCGCTGTTCGTTCTTCAGTAGCGGTCATTGAGAAGCTCCCGGATTGCTTCATCGTTCTTGCGACGCAGGGCGAGCATCTCTTCACGCTGCCACTGGCGACGCTGATCCTGATACTGCTTCAGTTCCTTAGCCGTGTGCTTCTTCGGCTTCTTGGGTGCAGGTGCAGCGCCGATAGCTTCTCCTTCCACGAAGGGCCGCAGTGTGCCAGCCATTCGCATCTCTGCGATCTCCGCTATGCTTTCACGGATCGCGGTATCGAATGAGGGCTCGAAGTGCCGTAGCATGCGCTGGTGCTCTTCATCGTCAGCGCCGATGCGGTAGTCGTGCCCGTCACGGGGTGTACTGAGAACCTGTCCGTCGAATACGTTGTTCCCTCGGCGGTTACGATGCGTGGTTGACGGGACGAGCATTAGACCTGACCACCCAGGAAGCGCACCACAGCCGGGTGCTTGCCCGTCGTGGCGACGTAGTGAGCGATGAAGCGCTTGGTGACGCGGGCGCTGGGGCGCTTGACGAAGAACACCTCGCCGTGCACCATGCCCGCGTAGTCGTACTTGAAGAACTTCAGGTCTAGCATTTCGCTGCTAGACGGGACCTCACGTACTTCGCCGTTGAGAGGCCCGCCGACGAGGCGGACCTTACGCGTGTGCTTCTTCTTGTTACTCGCGGACACTGGGTTCCTCCTTCGGAACGCGACTGCGTTGGAGTGCGATCTCCCACGTAGGGCCACGGCCCACCGTGTAGCCGAACTGGCCGATACTCCACACCAGCCGAGGGAGCACCATGTCACTGGAGATCATCCCCAGTTCCCCGAGCTTCTCGCGTGCAGCGATCAGGGCACCAGCGCGGGTGAGTGACCCCGTAGGGGTGTGGGTGATGAGGGGTTCATCAGGCTTGTTCTTCACTTGTTCTCCTTGATTCGGGTGACTCGCAGCGGTTCGTTCTTCTTGCCATACGTGTTGGTGGACTTCAGGGCACGCTTCACACTGTTGCGTGCTTCGATGATCTCATCCGCCGTCATGGGGCGGTTGTGGTACTTCACTTCTGCGAGATTCGTCTGCGGGTTGACTTCGACTGTCCGCCACGTCTTGACGTACGGTGCGGGCCGCGAGTCTCCGCTGGTGGAGGGACTGCCGAGCAGGGCGCGACCATGACGGCTGTTCCTGGGCGGAAGGGGCAGTGCTGCGATCGGCTGCTTCACGGGATTGCGCTTGCAGTTGTTGCTCATGTGCTTCACCTCGCTGTTGAAGTTGGTTGTACATCTCCACGATGTTGCTGATGTACTGCTGGACAGCTTGCCGTGCTACGCCGTGTGAATCGTCCTTCAGGTTAAGGGTCTCAAGCATTGTGTCGAAGTCGTTCGGAACGCGAAGAATGATCTCCTCGTGCCATAGCCAGTGATCGGGGATGTTGATGTTCATGTGAGCTTCACCTCCACGAAGCGCTTCGCACAGTAGCAGTTGGCACCGCACGAAGCACCGTAGACTTTAAACACTCGCTGGTCCGATGTCAAGATCGTACCGTGGTAGCCGGGGCCACGGAAGGCGACGGTGCCCCGGAGGAGGAGCGAGTTGTGGACGGTTACCTCTTTGCCCTTCAGCTTGCCCACGAGTAGCGGGATGAACTGCCTCGCCACCGTGGGCACCTCGTGCAGCTTGTTCTGCTTCATCGCGTGGCCAGCAGGAGACCCGCCTGCTGCTCCACCTTGACGCGATCGTCAGCGTTGTTGATGCGACGGGCGACAGACGTGAAGCCCTGCACCCAGTCCCACTTGGTACCAGTGAAGCCCTTCTCTTCGG
>JANYHQ010000246.1 GCA_025358985.1 Acidimicrobiales bacterium | reverse complement strand
GGCGGAGCCGGTGACGTTGACGGATGGCACCACCTTCGAACGCAACTCTGAAGTCAACCAGCCCATCATGGAACTGATGCGTGACGACCCGGGTGTGACCCGTGTCCGCATCCGTACGGTGTTGGCGTGTGATGCCGAGATTGGCGTCTGCGCCATGTGTTACGGGCGGTCACTGGCTTCGGGTCGCATGATCGAGCTCGGTGAGTCGGTGGGCGTCATTGCTGCCCAGTCGATTGGCGAGCCCGGAACCCAGCTCACCATGCGTACGTTCCACACCGGTGGCGTGGCCGCAGGCAAGGGAGAGTCCAGCGACATCACGGCGGGTCTGCCCCGCGTAGTTGAGCTCTTCGAGGCCCGTACCCCCAAGGGCAAGGCCGTTCTGGCCCGGGTGTCTGGTCAGCTGCGCTTTGGTGATGACGACGGCAAGCTGCGCACCATCGTGGTGGTGGGCGACGACGGATCCGAAGACAGCTACTCGTTGTCGTCGAATGCCAAACTCATCCCCGGTGTCACTGACGGCTCGGAAATCAAGGCTGGCGATCCGCTCAACGAAGGTCCGCAGGACCCCAAGGAGCTGCTCGACATCAAGGGTGTTCGCGACTGCCAGACGTACCTCGTGAACGAGGTACAGAAGGTGTATCGCGATCAGGGCGTGTCCATCCACGACAAGCACATCGAGCTCATCGTGCGCCAGATGCTACGACGCGTAGCCGTACAGGAACCGGGCGAGTCCCAGTTCCTTCCCGGGGAGCGCGTCGATTCGCGGATCTTCGGCATCGTCAACCGCCAACTGCGTGATGAGGGCAAGGTGCCGTCGGAAGCTCGCCCCGAGCTCATGGGCATCACCAAGGCGTCCTTGGCCACCGATTCATGGTTGTCGGCGGCATCATTCCAGGAGACCACGCGGGTGCTGACGGAGGCCGCCATCGAGGGGCGCTCCGACAGCCTGTTGGGCCTCAAGGAGAACATCATCATCGGCAAGCTCATCCCCGCCGGTACCGGCATGATGCGCTACCGCGATCTCGACGTGAACGTGGTGGGCGCTTCGCAGCTCCTGCCTCAGGGCATGCCCGAATCGTCTGATGACCTGGCGGCCTGGCTGGCCAATATCGGCACATCCACCCCAACCGTGCCTGCGGGTCGGTTGGAGGATGCGCTGGGCGGCGATCCACTTCGCGCCGCCACCCTCGGTGTCAACGAGAGCTGACATTCGCAATGAGCTCCGTGGGACAGGGTTTGTCACCCAGTCCCACGGTTTTCGCTCCGTACCCTCTCCGCTATCATCTACCGGTCTGTCCGCTGGCCCGCGCCTGTGTGCAACCTGTTTCGCCCGTGTTCTTCTGCAGTTTTCAACCGACCTGAGGTTTTTGTGCCCACCATTCAGCAGCTGGTCCGAAAGGGCCGCGAGTCCAATACCGTCAAGTCGAAGACTCCGGCGCTGAAGGGCGCTCCGCAGCGCCGTGGCGTGTGCACCCGCGTGTACACCACCACCCCCAAGAAGCCAAACTCGGCGCTGCGCAAGGTGGCCCGAGTGCGCCTCACCAGCGGCATCGAGGTCACCGCGTACATCCCCGGTGAAGGTCACAACCTGCAGGAGCACTCCATCGTGCTCGTCCGCGGTGGTCGTGTGAAGGACCTGCCCGGTGTGCGTTACAAGATCATCCGGGGCACGCTCGATTCCGCCGGCGTGAAGAACCGCAAGCAGGCCCGTAGCCGCTACGGCGCCAAGAAGAGCTGAGGAGCAAGTCATGCCACGCAAGGGGCCCGCGCCGCGCCGCAAGGTCACGCCAGATCCGGTGTACCAGTCGGTCCTGGTTACACAGGTCATCAACAAGGTGCTGCTGCAGGGTAAGCGCTCCACTGCCGAGCGCATCGTGTACGACGCCATCTCCCAGGCGGCTGATAAGGCCCAAGCTGATCCGCTGGCCACCATCAAGCGTGCCGTGGAAAACATCAAGCCGGCACTCGAGGTCCGTAGCCGTCGGGTGGGTGGCGCCACCTATCAGGTGCCCGTCGAGGTGAAGGGCCCTCGGGCCAACACACTGGCCATCCGCTGGCTGGTGGAGAACTCCCGCAAACGACGCGAACGCACCATGGGTGAGCGCCTGGCGGCAGAGATCCTCGACGCCAACAACGGCGTGGGATCGTCCGTCAAGAAGCGTGACGACCTGCAAAAGACGGCCGAAGGCAACAAGGCCTTCGCCCACTATCGCTGGTAATCCAGCGAACCGCTTTCCCCCACACAAGACTGAGACACGAACATGGCACGCGAGTTCCCGCTGGAGCGCACACGAAACATCGGCATCATTGCCCACATTGATGCCGGCAAGACCACCACTACCGAGCGCATCCTCTTTTACACCGGCAAGACATACAAGATCGGTGAGGTTCACGACGGTGCCGCCACCATGGATCACATGGTGCAAGAGCAAGAGCGCGGCATCACCATCACCTCGGCGGCCACCACGTGCGTGTGGAACAACCATCGCATCAACATCATCGACACCCCCGGACATGTGGAC
This sequence comes from Acidimicrobiales bacterium, assembly GCA_025358985.1. Classification (GTDB taxonomy): domain Bacteria; phylum Actinomycetota; class Acidimicrobiia; order Acidimicrobiales; family JANYDT01; genus JANYHQ01. The sequence continues at coordinate 2,046 of JANYHQ010000246.1, read as the reverse complement.
TTCACCATCGAGGTAGAGCGCAACCTACGCGTGCTCGATGGCGCCGTCACGGTGTTTGATTCCGTGGCCGGAGTGGAGCCGCAGACCGAAACAGTGTGGCGCCAGGCCAACAAATACAACGTGCCCCGTATGTGTTTCATCAACAAGATGGATCGTATTGGCGCCGACTTCTACCGCACCGTCGAAATGGTGAAAGACCGGCTCGACGCCACGTGCGCAGTGTTGCACCTCCCCATTGGTTCGGGTGGGCCGGAGAGCGAGAAGCCCTTCATCGGACTCATCGACCTGGTGAAGATGAAGGCGTTGGTATGGCACGACGAGGAGCTCGGCGCCAAGTGGGACGAGTTGGACATCCCCGACGACATGGCCGAGCAGGCTGCCAAGTACCGCGAGGAATTGCTGGAGACCATTGCCACCAGTGATGACGTTCTCATGGAAAAGTACCTTGCCGGTGAGGAACTGCCCGAGGCCGATGTGAAGCGCGCCATCCGTAAGGGCACGCTGGCCTTCGAGTTCGTACCCATGCTCTGTGGTTCGGCATTCAAGAACAAGGGCGTACAACCCATGCTCGACGCAGTGGTTGATTACCTGCCGTCGCCGCTGGATCTGCCCCCTACTGCGGGCATCGATCCCAAGACCGACCTACCAATGACTCGTATGCCCAGCGAGGCAGAACCATTTGCAGCGTTGGCGTTCAAGATCGTGGCCGACCCATTTGGTAAGCTCACATACTTCCGGGTGTACTCAGGTCGGATTGACAAGAACTCCGAGGTCTACAACTCCACCAAGCAGAAGCGCGAACGGCTCGGCCGTATCTTGTTGATGCACGCCAACCAGCGTGAAGATCTCGAGGTGGCGCTGGCCGGTGACATCGTTGCCGGTCTCGGTTTCAAGAACACCACCACTGGCGACACGCTGTGCGACAGGGAAAAGCCGATCATCCTCGAGCGGATGATCTTCCCCGAGCCGGTCATCCATGTGGCCATCGAACCAAAGTCCAAGGCCGACCAAGACAAACTGGGCAAAGCCCTGTACTCGTTGTCCGATGAGGACCCCACATTCCGCGTCCGCACCGACGAGGAAACCAACCAAACCATCATCAGCGGAATGGGCGAATTGCACCTCGAGGTGCTCGTGGATCGCATGATGCGTGAGTTCGGCGTACAGGCCAATGTGGGCAAACCCCAGGTCGCCTTCCGTGAAACCATCAGGGGCAGCGTCATGGGCCACGTGGAGCGTTACGTGAAGCAGACCGGCGGTAAGGGTCAGTTCGCCCATGTCGTCATCGACGTGGAGCCCAACCCCGGTGGGGGCTACGTATTCGAAGACAAGATCACCGGCGGTTCCGTGCCCCGTGAGTACATCCCATCGGTCAACGCCGGCATCCAAGAGGCACTCACCAACGGTGTGCTCGCCGGTTATCCCATGGAGGACCTCCGGGTCCGTTTGGTGCATGGCAGCTACCACGACGTGGACTCGTCGGAAATGGCGTTCAAGATCTGCGGGTCTATGGCGTTCAAGGAGGCGGCCCGTAAGTGCAAGCCAGTCCTCATGGAACCCATCATGAGCATCGAAGTGGTTACCCCAGACGACTACATGGGTGACGTGATCGGCGACATCAACAGCCGTCGCGGTCAGATGGAGGGCATGGAGGCACGTGGTGCTACCCAGGTCATCCGGGCCAAGGTGCCGTTGTCCAACATGTTCGGCTATGTCAACGATCTACGCTCGCGTACCCAGGGCCGAGCCCAGTACACCATGCAGTTCGACTCATATCAGGAAGTCCCGGAGAATGTGGCCAAGGAAATCGTGGCCCGCGTCCGGGGCGAATAGCAACCCATTTTTGCCCACCTTTTCCATCTCTTCATACGTCTCTTGACAATAAAGCAACCAAAGGAACTCGCCCGTCATGGCTAAGCAGAAGTTTGAGCGGAATAAGCCTCATGTGAATATTGGGACGATGGGTCATATTGATCATGGGAAGACGACGTTGACGGCGGCGATTACGAAGACGTTGCATGATCATAATCCGTCGACGGCGTTTAC
>JANYHQ010000216.1 GCA_025358985.1 Acidimicrobiales bacterium | reverse complement strand
ACGCCGAGACGCCGCGCACCTTCGGCTGTGCTCAACCACCGGATGTCTGCAGGGGGCATGGCGTACAGCGTAGCGAGTTGAAGCCGACGATGTGCACCCAGCGCATTTCAATATTTTTTGTTGCATTCCAATAATTCTCACGATAGAACGGTTGACCATGACGGACACCACAGCGGTTACGGCCGGACGGACCCGGTTACAGCCGCGCTCACGCCTACGGCGACGCACCGTTGGGCGAGGCATCGGGTTGCCGTCTGGCCGAGCCGCTCTCGGCGCCCTCATGGTGAGCGCGTCGGTCGTGGGGCTGTACAACGCATCGGTACGAGCCAGCGCCCATCCCCAGGCCACGTATTTGGTGGCGGCTCACGACCTGCCCCCAGGGCACACGCTGGTCGCCGACGATCTCCGAACGGCGTCACTGGACCTGTCGCCCACCCTGGCCGGCCGGGCGTTCGGTAACCCACAGAGCATTGTGGGCGCCTCCACACTTGGACCGGTGGCCGCCGGTGAACTACTGCAGGCAGGAGCGTTGCTCCGCAATGAAGGCGGATCCAGCGGGCGCGAACTCAGCCTGCCCATCGATCCATCTCGCGCCGTAGCTGGTGCTCTACGCGCCGGTGAGCGCATCGATCTCATCGCCACTACGGGCAGCGGACCCGACAGCGTCACCGACTTGGTGGTACGGCACGTCTTGTTGGTGGGCGTCGATCACGGCGGCACCACGCTCTCCAGCAAAGCCACCATGACCCTCACACTGTCGCTCAACAGTGAGGCCGAAACGGTGGCGGTGGCTCGGGCCCTGAGCACCGCTCAATTGCTGGTAGTCCGCTCCCCCGCCGAACCACCCACGGAAACCCCCACCGAAATCCCCACCGAAACCCTTCGGCCCATGGCGGCTTCCGCCTCATGAATGGGGAGCGCTACGTACTGCTCGGCTTGGCGCCGCCCCGGGCCCCATGGTTTCGATCGGTGGCCCAGTGGGCCAATGCCGCGGCCCTTCCGGCGGAATTCGTCAAATGTGTGAGCCCCGACGAAGCTCGTTTGCGTATCGACGGCGGCCGGCCTTTCTCTGCCCTGTTGGTGGATGCCGGGCTGCCCGGCGTGGACCGTGATCTGATCACCGCAGCATCACTGGCCGGATGCCCCACCTTGGTAGTGGACGATCAACGAGCTACCCGTGACTGGTTTGGGTTGGGGGCCACCGCGGTACTGGCTCCGGACTTCGGGCGACCGCAGTTGGCCGACACCTTGGCTCAGCACTGTCGACTCATCGAACGCACCGTGGACACGGGGTTCCTTGCACCACCATCGATCAGCAGCGACAGCGTGGGGCATCGGCTCATCGCGGTCACCGGAGCGGGTGGTGCCGGAGTTTCCACCATCGCCATAGCCGTGGCCCAGGCCCTGGCTTCGTTGGGCGACGATGTGGTGCTGGCCGACCTCTGCCTGCACGCCGAGCAGGCAATGCTGCACGACGGAGGTGACGCCAGTGCCGGACTCCAAGCACTGGTGGAGGCCCATCGAGCGGGCCGGGTCAACGCTGACGGTGTACGTGAGCTGTGTCTGGGAGTACCCACCCGCGGCTACGACCTGCTCCCCGGACTTCGTCGTGCACGGTTCTGGTCCACCATCCGACCGGTGGCATTTGGCGCCACCCTCAACTCGCTGCGCTCCACATACGCCACGGTGATCTGCGATGTGGACGCCGATGTGGAGACCGAGGAGGCAGGCGGGTCCATGGATGTGGAGGAGCGCACCTGGATGGCACGTACCGTGCTCACCGAAGCCGATGCGGTGTTGGTGGTGGGGTCGGCGTCGATGAAGGGGCTGCACTCGCTGAACCGCATCCTGGTTGAACTCGGTGACATTGGCGTGGCCCTCACCAAGGCACTGGTGGTGTTCAACCAAGCTCCCCGCTCGCCCAAGACCCGCGCCGCCTATGGCGCCGCCCTGGCCGAGTTGTTGCAGTGGCGTCAGGATGACGCTCCAGCCCTTGGACCAATTCACCTACCCACACGTGACGTGGAACAAGCATTGCGTATCGGCGGCCCGCTACCGGAATCATTGACGCAGCCATTGGGCAACGCTGTTCAGGCGCTGCTCGGTCCTGCCACCACGGTTCGTCCATCGCAGGGTCGAATCACCCGGTTGGTGCCGAGTGTATGGCGCTCCCGACAACTCGATGAGGCCAGCTGATGAGCTCTTCGCGTTCACGCGTTGTAGAAAGCAATGAGCCTGCTCCGCTGGTGGAGATCGAGCGCGCTGTCCAAGATCGGGCTCGTGACATGGGACTCGATGTGGCCACCGACGCCGGTAGGGATCGCCTCGGCGAACTCGTGCACGAGGAACTGGCGCGCTGGCGTATGGAGTTCGAACGCGGCGAACGCTCGCTTCCCATCGGCGATGCCGAGGGCGTGGCCGGGCGGGCCATCCGCAACCTGGCTGGCTACGGACCGTTGGAACCACTTCTGGCTGACGATGACGTGTACGAGATCATGATCAATGCACCGTCAGCCATCTTCGTCAAGCGCCATAGCGGGCCCAGTGGCTATCACGACGAAGTATTCCACGACGACGACCATGTCCTCCGTACGCTTACCAAGATTTTGGATGACGCCACCCAGAATGGTTCTCATCGCAAACTCGATCCGGCAGAAGGCCTCCAGGACGCTCAACTTGACAGTGGCGCTCGGCTCCATATCGTTCACGGTGACATCGGTCGCGATGGCCACGTGATTGTCAACATCCGCAAGTTCACCGGCGTGTCGATCAAGAATTTATCGGAATTGGTTGACCGCAACATGATGGACACCGCAGTTGCCAGTGTTCTGCGCGCCGCAGTGCGGTCCCGAGCGACCATCGTGTTTGCTGGCGCACCTGGTTCGGGCAAAACCACGTTGTTGTCGTGTTGTGCCTCGGAGCTTGACCCCTCGTTGCGGGTGGTGGTGGCCGAAGAGGTATTTGAGGCCGACATTCCTTTGGCCAACGTGGCTTCCATGCAAAC
>JANYHQ010000193.1 GCA_025358985.1 Acidimicrobiales bacterium | reverse complement strand
GATGTGGACCAAGTCCTTGTCCTCGACGACTGGCTCGACGGCATCGACGCCAACACCCCCGACCGTGCCCTCGCCACCCTCGTCGCTCGCGGTGGCATGGGTGGGATGGGCGGTATGGGCGGCATGAACGCGACCATGGCGTCGGCATCGGCAATGAGCTCGAAGCTTCTCGGGGGTGACGCCGGTGACATCTCGTACCCGTTGCACTTGATCAACGGCCGCCCGCCTGCCGATCGGGCCACCGTGACAGTCGTGTCCGGAGCCCGAGTGCGACTGCGAATCATCAATGCTGCGTCTGACACCGCCTACCGCTTCGCCGTTGGCGGTCACCGTCTCACCGTCACCCATGCCGATGGGTTTGCGGTGAAGCCTGTCGAAGTCGACACGCTGCTGCTTGGCATGGGCGAGCGCTACGACGTCATCGTCGCGGCCAAGTCCGGCGCATGGCCGATCGTCGCCGCCGCCGAGGGCAAAGACTCGGGCGCTGCAGCTGTGCTGCGCACCACCGATTCGGCAGCTACTGCGCCACCGCCGACGGACGCCCGTCCAAGTGAGCTCGACGGACAACTGCTGCGCTACAACGACCTCGCCCCCGCGGAAGCCGCAGCACTGCCAGCGAGGAAAGCCGATCGCACCTACCGCGTCGACCTGACCGGCGGTATGATGACGTACGACTGGGGAATCGGGGGAAAAGCTCACCCGAACACCACGCCGCTGCAAGTACGCGAGGGCGAACGCGTCCGCCTCGAGATCCGCAACCAGTCGATGATGTGGCACCCGATCCACCTCCACGGCCACACCTTTGCTCTCACCGACGGCGGGGCCCGCAAAGACACCGTCAACGTGCTCCCGGGCGAGACCCGGGTGGTGGAACTCGACGCCGACAACCCCGGACAATGGATGCTGCACTGCCATAACACCTACCACCTCCAACAGGGGATGGCGACGGTCCTGTCCTATCGACGGTAGCCACATCAGTGGACGCAACGGCCTTTGCACTTCGGGATAGCCGCAGTACTGACGGGGTTCGCTACGGATGCCATCGGCAACCACAAGTCGGTACCGTTCAACGTTGTTGGCAACGCGCCAATCCGCGAAGGAGAACCAATGGCCCGCGAAGTCGAGCACGGAGCTGCGCCAATGACGACGTCCACTGCCGTCATCGAGGTAGGTGGTCTGAACTGGGCGAGTGAGAGATCGGTTGTAGAGGCCGTGCTCAGCCGTCGTCCGGGGGTGATTGCGGTCGCAGCCAACCCGGTTGCGCAAACTGCGACGGTCACCTACGACCCAGGCAGCACGAACGTTGTCGATCTGCGTGACTGGGTACGTGAGTGCGGCTACCACTGTCGCGGCCAGTCCGTCCCGTCGCACATTTGCGACCCGGCCACAGAACCGACTCGCGCCCGCGACGGCGCCGGTGATGACCGGGCCGTTGGTGGAGTCCCGGCGGACGCTGTTGTCGAGCCGGTGATGACCGAGCGTGCTGGCCACGGCGCCCACGAGGGGCACGCCAACCACGCTGACCACGCCGAGCCAGCAGCTCGTACCTCGCAGGATGCGATGGGACACGGTGGTCATCATGCGGGCATGTCGATGGCGTCGATGGTGACCGATATGCGGAGGCGGTTCGTGGTTGCGGCGGCGTTGTCGGTGCCGATCCTGTTGTGGTCACGGATCGGTCGCGATGTCCTCAATTTCAGTGTGGCCGCACCGTTCGGTCTCCGCGACGATGTGTTCCAACTGATCTTGTCGGTGCCGGTCGTAGCCTGGTCGGCGTGGATCTTCTTCGATGGCGCGGCACGAGCCCTCAAAGCGCGAACCCTCGACATGATGGTCCTCGTGGCGGTGGCGGTCGGATCGGGCTGGCTCTACTCCGTTGGTGTGACGCTGACCGGCGGAGGCGAGGTGTTCTATGAGGCCGTAACCGTCCTGACGTCGTTCGTCCTGCTCGGCCACTGGTTCGAGATGCGCGCCCGTGGCGGAGCCAACGACGCCATCCGCAAACTGTTGGACCTCGCACCAGCAAAAGCCGTCGTCCTCCGCAACGGAGAACCGGTCGAAGTGCCCACGGCCGAGGTGAAGGTAGGCGACCTGCTACTGGTTCGGCCCGGAGCGAAGGTGCCCGTTGATGGCGCCGTCGAAGAGGGCGAGAGCGAGGTCGACGAATCGATGGTCACCGGCGAAAGCCTCCCGGTCCACAAGGCGCCCGGCGCCACCGTGATCGGTGCCACCATCAACCGCGACGGTGTCCTGCGGGTCCGGGCTGCGAAGGTCGGTTCCGACACCGCGCTGGCCCAAATCGTGAAGCTCGTCCAAGACGCACAGAACTCGAAGGCACCCGGGCAGCGACTCGCAGACAGGGCCGCGTTCTGGTTGGTGCTTGTCGCACTCATCGGCGGCACGCTCACGTTCGTGGTGTGGATCACCATCGGCGGACGGTCCGTGTCCGAGGCGATGCTGTTCGCGATCACTGTTGTGGTCATCACCTGTCCCGACGCGCTCGGCCTCGCCACACCGACCGCGATCATGGTCGGCACCGGCCTCGGCGCCGGACGAGGTGTCCTCTTCAAACAGGCCACTGCAATCGAGACAGCGGCGCGGATCGACACCGTTGTGATGGACAAGACCGGCACGCTCACCAAGGGCGAACCCGAGGTCACCGACGTCATCGTTGACGGCATCGAAGAACTCGAACTGCTCCGGCTCGTGGCCGCCATCGAACGCGAATCGGAACATCCCCTTGCCGAAGCAGTCGTGCGCTACGCCGACAACAAGAACGTCGAACGAGTTCCTGCCACCGGCTTCGAGAACGTGCCCGGCCAGGGCGCTGTCGCCACCGTCGACGGCCGCCGCGTTGCGGTCGGCAACCGGCGCCTGTTCGAACGCGAGCACATCGACATCGGCGGTCTCGGCGCCCGCCGCGATGAGATAGCGAACGGTGGACGCACTGCCATCGCCGTCGCCATCGACGGCCTCGCCGTTGCGGTCATTGGTATCGCGGACGCCGCCCGGCCCACCGCCGCAGCAACCGTCACAGCACTCCACGAGCTCGGCGCACAAGTCGTCATGCTCACCGGCGACAACGAAGCGACCGCCCGTCGGATCGCTGGGCAGCTCGGCATCGACACCGTCATCGCTGACGTACTCCCCGGCGACAAAGCCGCCAAGATCGCCGAGTTGCAGTCCAACGGCCGACGCGTCGCCATGGTCGGGGACGGCGTCAACGACGCCCCCGCACTCGCGCAAGCGGACCTCGGCATCGCCATCGGTGCGGGGACCGACGTTGCCATCGAAACAGCCGATGTGGTTCTCATGCGCTCCGACCCACTTGACGTCGCCATAGCGCTGCGCATCGGCCGCGGCACACTACGCAAAATGCGCCAGAACCTCGGTTGGGCCATCGGCTACAACGCCATCGCCCTCCCCATTGCAGCCGGCGTCTTCGAACCAGCGTTCGGATTCACGCTCCGCCCCGAGATCGCCGCACTGTCTATGTCCGGCTCAAGCTTCCTCGTCGCCGTCAACGCCCTCCTCCTGAAGCGACTCCACCTCCCCCGCCAAGCCCCACCTGCAGAGGCATAGCCAACGAGGCGGAAACGCCAAAGGAAACACCCTCACGCCCACCTTGCGTTACGAATTGTTCAGCTTCTTTGCACGCATCGCGTCGACTCGCTGATGGTACTCATCAACATCGATTTCGCCCCGTGCAAAACGTTCGTGGAGAATATCCTCCAGCGAGGTCGGTGGCGCTGGGACGCCATCTGTCGGCGAGGGCGCAGCCGCGCTACGGGAGAAACCACCGTGTCGGACAACGCTGACGATTACCCACGCCAAAGCACCCCAAAACACCACCATCATCAGCACCATCATCATCCAGCCCCACGGTCCCGGGTTGTTATGCCATCCATTGTCCCAATTCATTGCCACATTCCTTCCGGTCGACTGTGGGTCAGTCGTTCACCATGAGGGTGCTGCCTGGGGTGGTGGTGCAACAGGGGTCCAAAGTCATGAAAACTTTCCCGAACGTCCCTAGTTGCTGAACGAAAGAAGCACCATAGTCAGTATGTCTGTGCAGTCAACGATGACCGGGTCGACGTGATGTATCCATGCGCAAACCCCAGAGCCGAGAGGAAGTGCCATGTCAACCATGTCCATGTCCATGTTCGTGTCGATGAGGAACTGTCGCCGAGTCGCCCCGACGGTACTAAAATGAGTACGCCGTCGATCGACAGGACCACAAGTCTCTCCATGAAGGACGCAGAATCAGCAGTGCGTACCGCACTCGCCGCCGAGGGCTTCGGAATTCTCACGGAGATTGACGTAGCGGCCACACTGAAAACCAAACTGGGTGTGGAACGGACACCGCTGAAAATTCTTGGCGCCTGCAACCCTGAATTTGCCCACCGGGCATTGCAAATTGACGAGTCGGTGAGCTTGATGTTGCCGTGCAACGTCGTTCTCACGGAAACCGATGCAGGTGTGAAAATCAGTGCCGCTGATCCACGCGCGCTCATGACCGGCGAAGAGTTCCGTGTGCTTGCCGATGCTGCGGCCGAACGACTCACTGCAGCGCTCGACGCAGTTCCTCAAAACCCTGAGCGGGAAAAGTGATTCTCACACTGGACTGAAGCGCTATCAGCTCACACATCATGCACCTTGCTCCAGTCACTACGCGCGGTAGTAAGTGTGCCGTGTTGCTGTTCTTCCGTTGGTGCTTGCGTCTCCGCACTACCGAGAAGGCGGCCTCGATGCTCGGCTACTTCGCCCAGTTTAGTCTGCGGCCGGATGTGAACGGTGGCCCACATCCCAATCGCGCCGACGGTAGGGGCCTGCGCGTCATGGCACTGGTGTCGGCTCTGGCCGGAGCGGCCTGGTGGCTCAGACCACGCCACTCGTCGTGGATCGATCCTGGACCGTCAACACCTTCCACCCCGCTGGCATTGCGCGTGTCGGGCCACGGTGACGTTCCCGTCTTACTGCTGCATGGGCTGGTGGGATCAAGTCGGTTCTGGAGCGCTGGATACGACCACATAGGGGACAACTGTCGGGTCGTGGCAGTGGACCTTCTGGGGTTTGGCCGATCACCCCGGCCTGAACACGGTTACGACCTCGACCACCACGTCGATGCAATTCTGTCCACACTCGATCAACTTGGTATTGACAACGCAGTAGTGATCGGTGCCCACTCGCTCGGGGCAGTACTAGCCGTCGCATTAGCGGCGAGAACGCCCGAACGCGTCGCCGGTATTGTGATGTTCGGGCCCGCGATCTACCCATCGCCAACGCAAGCCCGTACGTCCATCAAAGCATCCGGTGCGATGTCGCGCCTGATCGCGCTCGACACCCCACTGGCGGCAACCTTGTGCGCCTGGACATGTGCACACCGTTCATGGGCCGCCCGCTTGGCAAGAATCATGCGTCCTGAGCTGCCCTCCGAGGTCGCTCGTGACAGCGTCCAACACAACTGGGCTTCGTACTCCGGTACCATGCGCAACGTGATCATTGACACCAACAGTGCACAATTGGTGACCGATGCGATCAACGCGATGACTTTGATCGAGCCAACAGGAGCAGTCCGGCCCAAGATGCTCATGAAAATCATTCTCGGCAATAGGGACAAGGTGTCCTATCGGCCCACCCTCGAGCGATTGGCAACGGCAAGCTCACGTCTCGCGATAGAGACATGGCATGGTGGACACGATCTCCCCATTCGCCACCCGAAGAAATGCATTGCGGCACTCGTTGCCATGATCGAGGAAACTCATCCAGACAGGGCGGGACACCCTCAGCTGGAGCACGGATACGCTGTAGACATGGCGACGGACATATGACCAGGGAGCCCGCTGAAAAACGCCCCATGGGTTCACTCGAAGCTGCGGTACTACGCACCCTGTGGACCAACGGCCAGCCGATGACTCCGGGTGAGGTTCACCACGAAATTGGGGAGGGTCTGGCATATACAACGGTGATGACCATTCTCACTCGTTTGTGGGCCAAGGGCCTGGTGGATCGGGAACGGGTTGGACGAGCATTTGCCTATCTACCAACGGTGACCGAAGCCGATCATGCCGCCACCAAGATGCGCCGCACGCTTGCCGATGTATCCGATCGGTCGGCAGTCCTCAGCCGATTCGTCCATGGACTATCGAAGAGGGACGCAGCTGCGCTTCGTCGTCTCCTTGCTCCAGTCGAGAAGAAGTGACCCCGCAACTCGCCGCTCCGTTTATCGGTGCGGTGATGGCCGCACTCAGTGCCCGACTCCTGCAGCGCCGCCTCCCGCCGGCCGTCGGAACCTGGTTGCTTTCTGGCCTGGCTGTCGGCGCGGCGATCGCCGTGCTGGCGGCGGAACTGTTGGCGTCGGTCACCTATCTGGCCGGGATTGGTTGGGTGTCAGACCGGGTCGGTTGGTGCCGCACACTGGCAGCGTCTCGCCATGCACCCTCCACGGTCGTTGGGTTGGTCGCACTGGCTACAGTCACGACCGGCTCAGTTCGTGCCCTTCGGGTCATGCGCTGCTACCGACGAATCACCAGCACACCGTCTCACTCACCAGTGGTGGTGGTGCAATCGCTAGAGGCCCAGGCGTTTGCGGTACCGGGCAAACCAGGGCATGTACATGTCACCACTGCGATGCTCAACGCGTTGGATGAAGACGGTCGCCGCGTACTGTTTGCTCACGAATCTGCTCATCTCGACCTCGGACACCACCGCTTCGTGCATATCGGATCGGTAGCGGCCGCACTGTTTCCACCACTACGCCCGCTCGCCAACCAGATTTCGTTCTGTACCGAACGGTGGGCCGACGAGGTGGCTGCGGCAAAGATCGGCGATCGCCGGACCACTGCCCGAGCCATTGCATCAGCGGCGTTTGCCACCGCATCACCCCCATATGCGCTCGGCCTGGCCGACCTAGGGGTGGTGGGCAGAGTGGAGGCGCTGCTCGCCACGGGCATGTCACGTTCGAAGCGTGTCGTTGTCGCTGGCGTTACCTTGCTGATCCTCAACTTCGCCGGGGGCGTAGTGCAGTTGCACCACCTTGTGGGATTGATCCGCCACGTGTGCTCGGCCTGACCCACCCGCAACGGCACGGCTACCGGCCGAACCGACGCAGGCGAAGACTGTTGGACACCACGAACACGCTGGAGAACGCCATGGCCGCACCGGCGATGAGGGGGTTGAGGTATCCGGTTGCGGCCAATGGAATGGCAGCCACGTTGTAAGCGAAGGCCCAAAACAGGTTTGCCTTGATGGTGGCCAGGGTTCGCCTGGACAAACGGATGGCATCGGCGGCGGCCCGCAGATCACCGCGGACCAGCGTGAGATCGGCTGCCTCGATGGCCGCGTCGGTACCGGTGCCCATGGCCAGACCGAGGTCCGCCTGGGCCAATGCAGCGGCGTCATTGACACCATCACCCACCATGGCCACCACACGACCTTGGCCCTGCAATTCCTTGATCCGGGCGACCTTGTCGGCTGGGAGCACCTCGGCAATGACCTCATCGATGCCTACCGCAGTCGCCACACTCTGGGCAACCGCCTGGTTGTCACCGGTAAGCAGGATCGGGCGCAATCCGAGGGCCTTGAGTTGCGTGATGGCTTCGGCGCTAGTTGGTTTGGGAGTGTCAGCCACGCTGAACAACGCAGCCGCTTTGCCGTCGACGGCCGCCAAGATGGCAGTGTGGCCTGCCTGCTCGGCCCTGAGCCTGGCAGCCGTGAGTTGGGCGGGGACCACCACGGCCCAGTCGCTGAGCAACGCCG